>NZ_CBDRFA010000005.1:0-181435 GCF_965343085.1 Nocardiopsis synnemataformans
CCCCCCCCCCCCCCCCCCCCCCCCCCCCCCCTGGCCCGCTGTTCTCCTGGCGCGTGGTGGGTTCTGCGTTCTCCGGAGTCGGATTCCTCAGTTCCGGGACCACGTGACCTCAAGGAGGCAAGGCGGGATGAACCGCCCTTCCGGTCGTGTCCCGACGGCGGCCTCCTGACCGCACCGCTTCCGCCAGCGGCGTCACCCGGAACCGGCGGCGTCGGCGCCGAACACCAGCCCCTTGGTCTGCTGGAACTCCTCCAGCCCGTAGCGTCCGTACTCGCGGCCGATCCCCGACCGCTTGTAGCCGCCGAACGGGACGGCGGGGTCGAACCCGGCGCCGTTGACGAAGACCTGACCGGCCTGGAGCCGCCCCGCCACCTCGACGGCCTCGGCGCGGTCGGCGCGGTCGGCGCGGTCGGCGCCCCACACTCCGGCGCACAGACCGTAGGGTGTGCGGTTGGCCAGGTCGACGGCCTCGTGGACCGAGTCGTAGACCTGGATCACCAGCACGGGACCGAAGATCTCGTCGGTCACCAGGGCCGAGGCGGGCGGGACGTCGGAGAAGACCGTCAGCGGCAGGTAGTAGCCGCGGCCCAGCGCGGCCGGGCGGTCGGGGCCACCAGTGATCAGGCGCAGGCCCTCCCGCTGTCCCCGGCGGACGTAGTCGCGCACGCGGTCCCGCTGCGCCTTCGAGACGAGCGGACCGTACTCGGTGTCCGGATCGGTCGGGTCGCCCACGACGTAGCCGGCGACCGTGTCGCGGACGATCTCCTCGGTCTCGGCCAGGCGTGTCCGGTCGACGAGGATCCGGGTCAGGGCCATGCACGTCTGGCCGGAGTTCAGGAAGCCCGAGCGCAGTGCCCGCCGCACGGCCGGTCGCAGCGGCGCGCCCGGCAGGATGACGGCGGGGCTCTTGCCGCCCAGTTCCAGGGACACCTTCTTGACGATGGCCGCCGCCGCGGTCGCGACCTGGACACCGGCCCGGGTGGAACCGGCGAACGACACGAGGTCGATGTCCGGGTGACCGGCGACGCGCGCTCCGACGGTCGTCCCGTCACCCATGACCATGTTGAACACACCGGGCGGCAGGCCCACCGAATCGATCGCCTCGGCCAGGGCGTAGGCACCCAGAGGGGTGACCTCGCTGGGCTTGTACACGACGGTGTTCCCGGCCGCCAGTGCCGGGGCTGTCTTGGCCGCGCTCTGGTGCAGCGGGTAGTTCCACGGGGTGATCGCGCCGACCACCCCGTACGGTTCGCGCAGCACCGTCGCGCCGGGGATCGTCCCGTCCGGCTCGGCCTGCTCGATCAGGTCGGCGGCCGAGGCGAAGAGGTGGACCGGGCTCTGCGCGTGCGCTCGGCGGGACAGGGTGATCGGGGAACCGACCTCCGCCGTCTCCAGCTGCGCGATCTCCTCATGGCGCAGGGTCAGTTCGGTCGCGATGGCGCGCAGCAGCGCCGCACGCTCGGACACGGGCGTCCGGGCCCAGTCAGGCGCGGCCCTGCGGGCGGCGTCGACCACCGCCTCGACGTCGGTGACGTCCCCCAGCGTCACCTGACCCAGGCTCTCCTCGGTGGCCGGGTTGGTGACCACGACCTGCCGCGTACTGTGCGAGCGGATCCAGCGCCCGTTCACGTAGAACATGTTCGTGTAGCCGTCGGTCTGCATCGGGTTCCTTCTGCTGCTTGGCTGCTCTGATGGGTCGGCTGCTCGGCAGGACCCGCGTTCCGGTTCCGGCAGGGCCAGCGTTCCGGTTCCGACCGTGCCGTTGTGCGGCCCCGACCCCTCAGTCCTCGGATCCGGTGGCACCGCGCTGGTAGGCGGTCGGCTGGCCGGGCCGGGCCACCAGATCGCGGGCGGCCGCCAGGTTCTGGTCGATCGCGGCCTGCCATCGCTTCGGGTCCTGGCGGCGGCGTTCGCGCGCCAGCGCGAGCCCGGACAGCACCGGGCCCAGCCACGCGTCGGCGACGGGGGCCGGGGGGATCCGCAGGTCCTGGCACATGCCGTCCCCGTGGATCCGGCGGGCGATCGCGTTCAGCGCCGATCGGGCCAGTCCGGGCGGGACCTTGAGCAGCCCGTGCAGCGCGGAGGTCGCCGACGCCAGCGTCGCGTCCGCCAGCACGGCGGAGTCCTCCGTGACCGGTCCGGTCACGGTCTGGAACACGGCGTCCAGGCGTGCGGCGGCCTCGTTGCCCGTGATCCCCTCGACCAGGCGCGCGTCGATCCCCAGCAGGTGGGCGACGTACCCCCAGTAACGGTACAGCTCGGCCAGCTCGCGGCTGCTCAGTCCGAACCCGAGGAGCCCTTCGGCGGTGTAGGCGGTCAGGGTGAAGTCCATCCAGGTCCGCCCCAGGTCGACCTGGTTGATCGGACAGCCGTCCGCCGAGCTGTCGTAGCCGCGGTCCAGCGCGAGCCTGCGCATGTGCGCGTGCAGCATCCGCACCTCCAGGGTCGCCACGTAGCCCGGCTGCCCGACGCGGAGGCACCCGGGCAGCATGACCCGGGTGAGCCACGCCCCGGTCTCCTGGATGCGCCGCTGCGCGGATTCGACCAGCCGACCCGTCGTCGTCAGCACCTTGGAGATCGACGGCGACTCGTAGACCCGGATCAGGGAGCCCGCGTTGAGCGCGATGATGTGCACCGGCGGTGGCGAGGTGTAGAACGGCATGGGGCCCCGGTCGAGCAGGGAGTCGTCCACGTAGTCGGGCACGCTCTCGGTCTGCCGCAGCAGCGCCTCCAGCGCCGGAGGCGGATCGGTGAGGGAGGCCAGACCCTCCCGGATGCCCTTGTTCACCACGGGCCTGGCCTGCCCCATCCCGATCTGGTGCATCTCGGCGACGACCGCGTCGGCGAGCACGTCGCCGGTGGTCAGCGCCCACTGCATCAGGTCGGCTCGGGTGTGGCCGAACTGGGCCAGGACGGTCGACCGCCCCGCCCGCTGCGTCGGCCACGGGCTCTGCTCGGTCATGATCTCTCCTTGGAGGTCTGGTGGTGGCCGTCCGCCCGGGTCAGGGGTGTGCCCACGGGTTCTGACCCGGGCGGACGGGCGGACAGGGTGGGACCGCGGCCCCTGGGCCTGTGGCGGCCCGATGGTGTACCGGACCGGGCCGGTCAACCGTGGGCCTCGGCCCGCGGCCTGCCCGGGGAGCCGTGGGCGTCTCCGCTCTCGGCGATGTCGCTCAGCACCTCGGAGGCGGCGAGCTCGTCGCGCGCGGCGAGGCGGTCGAAGCCGTTGACGGCCGGGTAGACGTAGCGGCCCAGGGTCGCGATGAGGACCGCGCCGACGACGAGGACGCCCATCAGGACGGGGATGACGGGGTCGTAGGAGCCCAGCAGGTCGTACCCCAGCCCGAGGAGCAGCGGCCCCAGCGCGCTGCCCAGGAGGAACGCGGCCTGGACCAGGCCCAGAATCCGGCCGAAGTAGCGCGTGCCCAGGTAGCGGGTGATGAGCAGGGCGAGCAGGTCGCCCTCGATGCCGAAGGCGACGCCGATGAAGGCGACCGCGACGGCGGCACCGCCGAACGGCGGCTCCAGGAAGAACATGCCCACGATGGGGGCGATCATCACGATCGGGCCGATGACGCACGCGTGCACGCGGTCGAGGATGAGGCCGCCGGTCACCCGGCCCACGAGCGAGGCGAGGCCGAAGACGACCAGCAGGGTGGCGGCCTGGTCGCTGGTCAGCCCGCGGTCGGTCATCATCGGCACGAGGTGGACCTGGAGGCCGTAGACGACGACCCCGACCAGGCCCAGCCCGAGCGCGATGCCCCAGAACTGCCGGGTGCGGACCGCCTCGCCGACCGTCAGGCCGGGGAGTTCGAGGCTGACGTCACGGCCCTCCACCCGGGTCTCCTGGACGAGTCGTCCGCGGACGTGCCGTTCGGCGCGGGCGCGCACGAACAGGGTGACCATCGTGACCGACACCAGAACCGAGATCAGCGCCATGAGGCCGTAGGACAGCCGCCATCCGACGCTTTCGATGAGCGCTCCGGCCATCAGCGGGGCCAGGGCCGTGCCCAGTCCGATGATGCCCGTCACCACTCCGACGGCGAGGGCGCGGTTGTTGTCGAACCAGCTCACCACCGCCCTGGTGGCGGGCACGGCCGTCCCGGCCCCGAAGAAGCCCACGAAGAAGCACGGGACGAGGTAGACCCACTCGATCGGCGGCACCAGCCCGATCAGCGCCATCGAGGCCGCGAACAGCACGAACCCCGGCACGAGGATGTAACGCGCGGCGAAGCGGTCCACGAGCTGCGCGACGACGACCAGGCCGATCGCCATACCGACCGCCGCGACCGAGAACGCCCCGGTGACGGTCGTGCGGCTGAAGCCGGTGTCCTCGACGATCGGCAGCACGAACAGACCGATGGTGGCCAGGTACATCTGGGGGCCGACGGCGTTGGCGGTGCCGCTGCCGACGAGCACCCACCAGGGGCTCCTGGGTCTCGGCGTGCGGGGGGCGGCGGTACTCATGCGGTCTCCGTAGGTTGTGGGGTGGTCGTGCGGACGGCGGTGGTCAGACGGCGGCGGGGAAGGAGACCCTGGTCAGTTCCTCGGAGACCTGCCAGACGCGCGCGGCCTCCCGCGCGCTGCGCAGCGGCGGGTACAGCCGCTGCTCGGACGGCGGGCCGCCCAGCCTCCCGAGGCCGCTGGGGCTGTAGAGCGCGCCCGGCTTGGCGGCCGGATCGGTCGCGGCCATGAGCGCGGGCAGCTTCGACGTCTCAAGGGTGCCCAGCAGGATCCCGCGGGCCGACAGGGCCCGGATCCGGCGGATGTGGGGGGTGTCCTCGCCGCGGCCGATCTCGGGGCGGGCGGCCAGGAGGCTGGTCGGGGCCACCCCGGGGTGGGACAGGTTGCTGGTGATGCCCCACCCGTGGGCCGTGCTGCGGCGGTCCAGTTCGAGGCCGAACAGCCCCAACGCGATCTTGGACTGGCTGTAGGCGCGCATCTCGTTGTAGGAGCGCTCCCAGTTCAGGTCCTCCCAGTTGATGGAGCCGCGGCGCGCGGAGACGCTGATCTGCGAGGTCACCCGTGCCCGGCCGGCGCGCAGCAGCGGGAGGATGTGGCCCACCAGGGCGAAGTGGCCGAGGTGGTTGGTGCCGAACTGGAGCTCGTGACCGTCGGTGGTGGTCTGCTGGTTCGGGGGTCTCATCACGCCCGCGTTGTTGATGAGGATGTGGATCGGCAGGCCCTCCCCGCGCAGGGTGTCGCCGAGGGCGGCGACCGAGGCGAGGGAGGACAGGTCGAGGCCGCGCAGCGAGACGTTCGCGCGGGGCACCGTCTGCCGGATCCTGGCGATCGCGTCCTCGCCCTTGCGCGGGTTGCGGACGGGCATGATCACCTCGGCGCCCGCGGCGGCCAGCCGCCTGGCCATCGCCAGGCCCATCCCGTCGCTGGCGCCGGTGACGACGGCGCGCTTCCCGGTCAGGTCGGGCACGGTGATGTCGATGGTTCGACGTGGCATGGTCGTTCTCCCTCATGTCGTGGTTGGGGGTTCGCCACCGGGTCCCCGTCGCCGGGCTGGGACGGCATCCCCGGTCCGCGCGGGTGGTCCCGGCGCGGATGGCCGCGCCACCGGCGAAGGCGCCGGTCGCGTTCGCCCGCGACCGCTCCGAAGCGTTGGGCGAGGGCACGTCGGGACGGTGGACGAGCACACGTCCGCTCGCCTTCCCGGGTCCCGCTCGGGCCCTGGTACCGATCCTGGGTGGACGGCGCGGACCTATCCAGGACCTGCCGATCACAGGCTCACCGGGCCGCCTCTGCGCCGCGCATGAGGGGATCGGCGGGTCGTGGCTGCCGCCGTCCGGGGGCGGTAGACAGGCCCTACCGACCAGGCAGCACCCGAGGAGAGGGATGTCGTGACAGATCGCACCGGGCTGGCGGAGTTCCTGCGCAACCGGCGTCAGGCCCTGCAACCGGAGGACGTCGGCCTGCCGCGCGGGCAGCGCCGCAGGACCAGCGGGCTACGGCGCGAGGAGGTCGCGTCGCTGTGCCACATGTCGACCGACTACTACTCCCGTCTGGAGCGGGGACGCGGCCCCCAGCCGTCGCACCGGATGCTCGCCTCGATCGCCCAGGGGCTGCACCTGTCACTCGACGAGCGCGACCACCTGTTCCGGCTGGCCGGACACAACCCGCCTCCCAGGGGCACGTCCAACGATCACGTCAGCCCCGGACTCCTGCGTGTGCTCGACCGCCTGGACGACACACCCGCCGAGATCGTCACCGAGCTCGGCGAGACCCTGCGGCAGTCCCCGATGGGCGCCGCGCTGACCGGGGACACGACGCGGTACACGGGGCCCGCCCGTAGCGCGGGGTACCGGTGGTTCGCCGACCCCGACTCCCGGCGGATCTACGCGCCGGAGGAGCACCCGTTCCTGACCCGGATGTACGCCGCGGGGCTGCGTGAGCTCGTCACCCTCCGCGGCCCGGAGTCCCCCGCCGCCCACCTGGCCGAGCTGCTGCTGGCCCGCAGCGAGGAGTTCCGGCGGGTGTGGAGCGACCACGAGATCGGGGTACGTCCCCACGAGGTCAAGCACTTCGTCCACCCCGAGGTCGGCGCGCTGGAGCTGACCTGCCAGCGGCTGGTCGACCCGGGGCAGGCGCACTCGCTGATGGTCTACACCGCCGTCCCCGGTACAGAGAGCTACGAGAAGCTCCAGGTGCTGTCGGTCATCGGAACCCAGACGCTCAGCTAACGCCGTGCGCGGTGCCTGGTCTGGGACCATCCCCGCGTGCGCGGGGAGCACCCGGCGACCTGGAGGTCGCGCTCCTTCTCGACGGGACCATCCCCGCGTGCGCGGGGAGCACTTCGGCCCCGGCAACGCCCTCACGCTCACCGTGGGACCATCCCCGCGTGCGCGGGGAGCACTCCAAACGGGACAGGATCACGTCCAGGCGGCCGGGACCATCCCCGCGTGCGCGGGGAGCACGTATGGGTCGACGTCCTCCCCGACCTGAAAAGGGGACCATCCCCGCGTGCGCGGGGAGCACGGCTCAGGGAACCCCTCCATGCGGTGGTGGTCGGGACCATCCCCGCGTGCGCGGGGAGCACACTCGGCACACGTCCGGCGGGTCCGGGTCATCGGGACCATCCCCGCGTGCGCGGGGAGCACAAGACGGAACATTCGAACAGCCCCCCGGGGCGAGGACCATCCCCGCGTGCGCGGGGAGCACGAGCAGGCAGGAAGAGGCCAGGATGATGGTCGGGACCATCCCCGCGTGCGCGGGGAGCACTTAATGATCTTCGTCCAGGCCCACGAGATCGCGGGACCATCCCCGCGTGCGCGGGGAGCACGAGGTCACCCTCCCCGACACGCTCCCGATCGGGGGACCATCCCCGCGTGCGCGGGGAGCACGGCGGGCGCTGCAAGCCCGCGTTTGGGCGCAAGGGACCATCCCCGCGTGCGCGGGGAGCACCGGCACCTGGACGTCCGGCGGGGGCGGGGCCGGGGACCATCCCCGCGTGCGCGGGGAGCACAGGCCGCCCCGTGTGGTTCCGCGTAGATGATGGGGGACCATCCCCGCGTGCGCGGGGAGCACAGTCAACGACCTGCGAACTTACCAGTGGCAAGCAGCCGTTTTTCCAACTTCTTGAGAAACAGACAAAACGGACTACACGCTCAGCCTCAGGAAGACCATGGCCGCAGAATACCGGTAGGAGCGCATCACTCCCCTGCCGGTAATCCATCACCGAACTTTAGTTTGTGGGATTACGTTCCAGGGACAGGCCGGTCCCAGCCAGAAATCCCTCGAACAGCTCAGGGCGGTACCGCATGGGTTCGGGACGGGTGTGATCAGGAGCCGTCGTTCTTCCCGTTCTCGGAATCAGCCTCCGGATCGGGAAGGGAAAGAGGGCCGATGTGGCGGTCCACGGTGTCGAAGTAGACACGATCGGCGCGTTCCTGAGCCCGTTCCTGCGCATCCAGACGCAACTGGAGCCGTTTGGTCTCCTCCCGGTCGCGGGTGAGGGCGCGCTCATGGGCGTTCTGGAATCCCTGTCCGATACCCCAGACGATCCATCCGCCGAAGACCAGAAGAAACATGAACAGCACACCGAGTGCCATTTCCACCGCGCCACCTCACTTCTCTGCGCCGCAGAATCCACCTTACGACGAGCGCCAGCAGCACACCCTTGGCTGCCAGTGTCAGTACGCCCACGCCTCTCCCCCACAACTCGGCGGGTGTCAGATACCAGGTGGTGAGGATGCCCTCGATCGCGGGCAGCGGAGTGTCCCTGTCCAGGCGCGAGAGCAGGAACGCCTCGCATTCGCCCACACGCAGGAACACTCCGGCGTCGTACAGCGCGGGGCGCCTGCTCAGGAAGTCCTCCAGAGCTCGCCGCACGTGCTCGGCCACCTCCGCGTGCGCGGGGCTCGAAGTGGCCGAACACGTGCAGGCATGGAACACGAGCAGCACGGCGGCCTGGCCCTCCGCTCCCGAAAGACCGGAGCGGAGGCGCACCCGGCCGCAGTCGCCGGGCGCGCCCCCGTCCGGATGTACTCCACGGGCGCTCCACCACGCCCGGGGGTCAGCAGCTCAGGTTCGACCCGGTGGTGGTGCCGAGGATCTGGGTGAACTGCGTGAACTTGTTGATGCGGCTCTGGACCTGCGCCGGGTTGCCCCCGTTGCACTCGATCGCACCGTTGATCGCACGGATCGTCTCACCGAAACCGTGGCCGTTGACGATGGCGTTGTGAGGCGTGATCGTGCCGGGTCCGGTCTGGGTGTTCCAGTACCAGAGGCCGGTCCGCCAGGCGACCGAGGCGTTCTGCTCGACCAGGTAGGGGTTGTTCAGCAGGTCGATGCCGAGGGCGTCACCAGCGGCCTTGTAGTTGTAGTTCCAGCTGAGCTGGATCGGGCCGCGTCCGTAGTAGGCGGCCTGACCGGCCGGGCAGCCGAAGGGCTGGTTCCAGTCGCAGTAGTGCGGGTAGTTGGCCTCGTTGATCTCCTTGATGTACACCAGTCCGCCGGTCTCGTGGCTGACGTTGGCGAGGAAGGCGGCCGCCTCGCGCTTCCTCACCTCGGTGCTGCCGCTGTTGGCGAAGGCCGGGTAGGAGCTGAGGGCTGCGGTGAGGCCGCTGTAAGTGTAGAAGGGGTTCCGGTTCGGGAACATCTGGTTGAACTGGGCCTCGGTGACGACGAACCCGCTGGGGTTGGGTTCCTCACCGCCTCCGTCGTTGCCACAGGCGCCCTGATCGGCCCAGACGTCCGAGGTGCCGGGACGCTCGTTCTGCGTCCACCACTTGGCGGTGTAGTTGCGGCCGTTGTAGGAGACCTGCCCGCCACCGGTGTAGACAGCGGAGGAACTCCAGGCCGCCGCGCAGGTGGCAGCCTGCGCGGCGGTCACGGGGAGAACGATGAGCACAGCCGCGAGCGCGCCGAGCGCGGCCAGCTGACTCAGGAGACGTCGGATCACGTGATCACACTCCTAGGGTGCGGCGCGACGTCCGACCGCGCGCCGCCGGGGGTGCCGTCACCTAAACAAGGGTGGTCTAGACCTGTCAAGACCAGTACGACGGATCGTGAGCACAAGGTGACAGAAAGGCCCGGAACGGCGGACCGGCATCGGGCTTCGGCTCCGGGCCGCCGAAAGTCCGTCCCCACACAACGAACGCACGGCAAGCGCCTTGGACACCCCACATCTCACAAGCTTCGAAGAGCGCTGCCGGAAGCGCTGGCAGCAGCACCCGCCGCCACTGTCAGCACCCCGCATGCCCGGCCAGGCCCGGTCGCCCTCGGCCCTGGCCTGACGCCCACCGCACACCTGGGCTCAGGCGCAGCGCTCCATGATCTGGAGGACTTCAGCCCCTCGTCTACCGCTGACACGGCGATAACTCAGAGGGCTCCATTCACCTGTGGAAAGGCTCGCGAACTTCCGGGTCAAATCCGTGAAGCGACAACTTCCGGGGAGTCCAACGCCACGGGCTGCTCTCCTTCTCCACTACCGATTCCGCGGATCCTGTGGACAGCCCTTCGGGCACGAAGAACGGCCCTGGCATACACCAGGGCCGCTCCGTCGAAACAGCTCACGCCCTCCGCCCGGACCCGCCCAACGGGACCACCGCGGTCAGTTCGCCCTTCCTCGCGCGCTCGGGGATGGACACCACCCGGTATCCGGCCTGCCCGAACCACTTCCCGCACGAGAAGTGCTCCCCCTCCCACCGCGGCCGCGTCCCGAGCACCTCGGCCAGACGCACGACCTGCTCCTGCTGGTGGCCGTCGCACCCCTCGGGGAAGTAGGTGATCTCCACCCGGGTCATCTCCCCCACCGGCAGATGCGGGTGGGCTTCCAGGTAGGCCACCAGCGCCCGAAGATCAGCCAGCAGCATCTGACGTTCCCGCTGGCTCGCCACCGGCACCACGGGTTCCTTCACCCGACGACACCGGCCCTGGCCCTGACCCACCTTCGTTGAGCACCAGCGCTCCCCGCTCCGGCACCAGCCGTTGTCCTCGTCCCACGTCCACATGGGTACGCCCCTTCCTCGGATGAAGTCCCCTTCACCCTCCAAAGAAGCCACCCGCACCCACCGGATTGGACACCCCAGCGGCGAGAACCTCTCACCCCCAGCCCTCCCCCACCCCAGTGAGTGAGCAGCAGGACGCTGTAAGTCGGGGCGTCCGAACGAACACCCTGGATCCGCTCTGACCTGCCCTGTCAGCGCCATCCACCCTGTACGCACGCTTAGCCGAACACCCTGACGAACAGGCTCGGCCAAGAAAACAGGCGAGCTGTTAGGGCCTGTATTGAGTCGTGATCATTGACTGGTTCGGATGAGGTCCTTGATCCAGATCATGGAGGCGCGCAGATGGAGGCCAGCGAGGTAGCTCTCGGGGGTCTTGTCGTAGCGGGTGGCGATGCCGCGCCACGCCTTGAGCTTGTTGATCAGGCGCTCGACGGTGTTGCGCTCCTTGTACAGGTCGGCGTCGTGGGTGAGGGGGCGGCCGCCCCGTCGGCCCTTCTTCTTCCGGTTGGCGGCCTGGTCCCTCTTCTCCGCAATGACCGCCTTGATGTTGCGTCTGCGCAGGTAGGCGCGGTTCTTGCGGGAGGAGTACGCCTTGTCCCCGGCGACCGCGTCCGGCCGGGTGCGGGGACGGCCGACCGGTCCGCGCATCCGCACCTTGTCGAGCACGGGGATGAACTGCGGGCTGTCGGCCGCCTGGCCCGCGCTCAGTGTGAGCACGAGTGGGCGGGTACCGGCGATGTATCGAGGCCACGGCGCGATGCCTCTGTCCCGCGGAAGGCCGCGCGGCACGCTCCCGAACGTTCCACGCCGTCCTCCGCGTGGCGGCAGCGGCGCGTGGCGCACGTGCCAGGAGGCCCTGACGATGACCGCGGACCTTGTGGAGGCCATCGACACCGGACCAGGACGTCGAGAACCCACATGAGATGAGCTCAAGGACACGAAAAGCCCTGCCTTCGGTCTTCCCGCGTGCGGGCTTCGCCGTCGGGTACCGCCCCTGATCGGACGAGGTCACCCGCCTTCGGGTTCGCGCTGGGGGCGCAAACGCCGCGACCGTCGCAACGGTCGGACAGCGTTGTCGTGGTCGGACCCCGTAGGGTTGCTCCGTATGACCGAGATCGAGATCACCGTGGGTCTCATCCGCGACCTGCTGCGGGACCAGCACCCGGACCTGGCCGAGCTGCCCCTGCACGAGGTGGACGGCGGCTGGGGCAACCAGATGTGGCGCCTCGGGGACGAGCTGGCCGTGCGGATCCAGCGCATGGACACCGACCCCGATCCCCAGCTCAAGGAGCGCCGATGGCTGCCGCTGCTCGCTCCACGCCTGCCGCTGCCCGTCCCCGTCCCGGTACGCGGTGGTGCCCCCTCCGAGCGATTCCCCAAGATGTGGACGGTCATGACGTGGGTGCCGGGCCTGCCGCTGGACCGCGGGGCGATCACCCGCGGCGAGCACGCGACCCACACCCTGGCGGCGTTCCTCCGGGCGCTGCACGTGCCAGCGCCCACCGACGCACCGGTCGACACGGGCCGCGGCGCGCTGCCCCCCAAGGACTGCACGGAAGGCTTCGACCACTTCCTCGACTCCCTCGACGCTGACGCGATCGGCGCCGACGCCGCCGAGGTCCGGGCTGTGTGGGACGACGCCGTCGCGGCCCCCGCGTGGGAGGGCCCGCCGGTGTGGGTGCACGGCGACCTGCATCCCGCGAACGTCGTCGTCGCGGATGGGACGCTGGCGGGCGTCGTCGACTTCGGCGACCTGTTCGTCGGCGACCCGGCCTCGGACCTGGCGGCCGCCTGGGTGCTGCTGCCGACGGGCGCGGCCGCACGCTTCTTCGCCGCCTACGCGGAGGCTGATGAGGCCACGGTCCGACGCGCCCGCGGGCTGGCCGCGCTGAAGAGCCTCTTCCTGATGCTGATGGGCCAGAACGGGGACCGCGGCCTGCCCGGCGGCAAACCGACGTGGGGCCCGGCGGGACGGGCGGCGCTCGACCGGGTCCTGAGCGAGCCTCTGACCCGAGTCCACGAGTAGACCGGCGCGTACTTCGACGGCCCTGGCCGTGGCCGGGCTGTCCACCCACGCCGTCGAGGGCGGGCTCGCCGTCGCCCCGGCCGTGCGGTTCGGTCTTCTCCCTGAGTTCAGTCTTCTCTCTGAGTGTTGACGAGCACGAACATGGGTTCTGACACTGATCTTGTGGCGCGGTAACAGTCAGTCACTCACGTGGGCCATGGGGTCACTTCTCCCAGACCGGTTCAGGCGGCAGACCGCGCTCCCTCCGCGCGTGATCGGTCGCTTCTTGGATGAACGTGGTCTTCGCTTTGGTGTACTCGCCCGGAGTAACGGTGGTGGCCGCGAGCTTGCGCTTCAGTTCCGCATAGCGTGCCGCTTCCTCCGGGTGGGAGCGCAGGTAGTCGCGAAGGATCCTTTGATTGCGGGTGGGCCAACTCGCCTGGGTGACGATGTGCAGGATGTGCGTGCGCACCCCGCCTGGGGCGCGCACGTAGAGCAGCCGATCGTTCATTCCGTTCTCGTGCGGGGTGAAGCCGAGACGGGCCAGAGCAGGCTCATGGTCGCGAACCTCCCGCAGGGACGCAGTGGCCGCCATCAGGTCGATGACGGGTTTGGCCGCCAGCCCCGGGACGGATGTGGACCCGATGTGCTCGATCTCCGTGAACAGTCCAGGGCTCGCCTCCTGGAGTTCCGCGATGGCAGCAGAAGCCATATCGGGCCAGCGCGGGTCGTAGTCGGCGATCGCTATCGCGGCGGGTCTCATGAAGAACAGGCTGCCAGTGGCACTGTCTCTCGTACGGGGCACCAGCCTCTTGTCGCTCGACAACTCAGAGCGGGTGAAGGACCCGGGTGCGCAGCAGGTCGAAGTTCGCTCGGACGAACATCTGCCTCTTGAGCATCCTGATCTTGTTCACGGTGCCCTCCACTGCTCCGGAGCTGTGAGGCAGGCTCAGGCCGGCGCGGACCGCCGCGTGGTCATGGTTGAGGCTGCGGGCGAAGGAACACAACGCAGGAAAGGGCTCGGTGGACGCAGCAGCGATCCATTCGTCCAGTCGGTGCCCTTCGCGGTGGACCATCATCTGCGCGAAGCCGCGGACGTGTGTCCCGTACCGGTTTTATTGGAGGCGTTGGCATGCACCGGGCCTTATGGAGCTGTGTTTCTGGAGCCTCAGGCCACGGCCCATCCCCACGTGCGCGGGGCTCACCGCGATGATGGTGGACGTGAGCACGAGGATTGCGGTCCATCCCCACGTGCGTGGGGCTCACCCCTTTCAGTGGCTCTGCTGATCGCGAAGATTGCGGTCCATCCCCACGTGCGTGGGGCTCACCACTTAATGACCTGCGCCAACGCGGGGCGTTATCTCCGCGAGACCTACTAGCCAGTCAAGAAATAGCCGACCTCGACCATCCCCCAAAACCCCGCGGAAAGCCCCGCCCCAACGCTAACTTCACCTCACACCATGCTCTCATGACCGCTGGAACACACCAGGATGACCACCGATCCCCCGGTCTCCCCGATCCCACCGAGGACCCAACCCACATCGACCTCTGCCTCTGCCTCTGCCTCTGCCTCTGAGAACTCGTATCGCAGTGACTTCAGGTGCCTCCAACAGATGAGCGCGCAGCCCAGTCGGAGCAGAGCCATGTGAATGTCAGCACAAACCTTCTACCCAGGGCTGTTTCGTTCTCGGTGTGTAGTGACGTTCGTGCTGGTCATGGCAGCCCGATCACATCCAGAGGACGGCTGAACGCCTCATACGACACCCACCGGATCTCGTCGGGCACCGCGCCCTGAACCAACCGGCCCGAGAACACCAAGGCGAGAGCGCGCAACGCGGCCAGGTTGTCGGGTGCCTTGTGCCGGGAATGATGGAAAAGTTCATCCCTGCTCTGTGTTACCCCACCAAGAAGCCCGCCCAAGGCGATCTAACCGATGAGCAGAAGGCCCACAACCAGTTCCCCCACAGTGTGCACTGTATTGCTGGGCACGCCAATTCCCTGCTCAGGGCCACCCCCCAGAGCGCTACACCGGGCGAGCTTGCCCCCTTGGCACATTGATGCTGCCACCCGGACTGCCCTACCACTGCTCCAACTCGAACAGGACCGCACCGCTTGACCAGAGCGCACCCAAGGGCACCAATCGTTATCCAGAAGAGGCTCAAGACCTCGCTGGAATGGTTGACGCAGGGATACGACCAGCGCTACGTGAGAAGAAAAGCCTCAGCGAGAGCACAGGACCCCATCAAGGAGTTTAGGAACCTATGGTAATCTTCATTTTATGCCCACTCCGTCTCTCAAGACGTTGATGTTCTCGGGCCACGGCTCGGGAGATACCTGCCCCCTATCCCTGAGTGTTCTGTTCTGGACGTCCATTCTCATCGCACTGGCGTCGCGCTCTGTTTCCGCGTACACCCAGGGCCACTTCGTTCCAGATCAGTGGATACATGACAACTGGCTATTCTTTTCCTTTCTTGCTTTCTATGTCCCCACCATCACACTCTGGCCTTTCCTTCCCTGGAAACCAGAGGAGTCGTTGGTGCGCAGGACCCTCTCCTGCGCCTTCCTGGGGTCCACCGTTCTCCTCTTGCCGGTGCTCGATTTTGGTCACTACTTTATTATTGTCGTTTCTGTCGCACACGCCCTGTACGCGCACAACCTGCTGACCGCGCTCGCCGTCTGCCTCGCGTTCGGTTTGGCGAACTTCGCCACGGGCGCGCTCCACCCGCTGATGCCGACCTCCTTGGCAGCAACGAACGGTGCCCTGCTCCTGGGGTACTGCCTCGGTGTGCTCATCGTCGTCGCATCCTTGCTGTCCGCCGGCCGCAGGGCACGGCAGACCCGTGAGCTACTCGGGGAGCTCACCGAGGCCCACCGCAAACTGCGGCATTACTCCTCGAGGGTTCGTGAGCTTGCGGTTGAGGAGGAGCGCGGGCGCATGGCCAGAGAAATGCATGACAGCACCGGTCATTACCTGACCGCCATCAAACTCTGCCTGTCCAGTGCACGACGCTCGGCGGACGGGGTCCCAGAGGTGGTCCGTGAGGAAATCGATGACGCGTATCGGCTGGCCGGGGAGGCGTTGGTCGAGACCCGCCGCTGGGTTCGCGCTCTGAAGCCCCTCGACCTGGAGCAGCTCAACGGGCCTGAGGCTCTACAGGGGCTCACCACAGCGTTCAAGGACACGGGCGTGCATACCGAGTTCCGTCTCGTCGGTACGTGGCCGGACGACATGGACGGCGAAGTCGAACTCGCGTTGTACCGCACCGTACAGGAGGGACTGACCAATGCGCTGCGGTACTCCCAGGCAGACAGGATCACCGTGGATGTCAGGATCGAGGAAGGCACTGCGGAGGTCGATGTCATCGATGACGGAATAGGAGTCGCCGAAGGTTACGGGGCTTCGGGCTTCGGCTTGTCCTCGCTGGAGGAACGCCTCACCTCCTTGGGCGGAAACCTCCACACGGGTAACCGCCCCGAAGGGGGATTCCGCCTCTCTGCCTGTGTCCCCTGCCAGCCCGCCTACGTCATGGAGGAGACGCAGTGAAGCATGAGGAACCGGTGCGGGTCCTGATCGTGGACGACCAAGCCCTGATGCGCCGTGGCCTCGCCCGCCTTCTGACCCCAGAAGAAGGTATCGAGGTTGTAGGGGTGTCCGAACACGGCCAAGCCGCGCTGGACCTCCTCGCCTCGTGTGATGAGGAGCGCCTGCCGCACGCCGCGCTCGTCGACATCCACATGCCGGTCATGGACGGCATCACCCTGTTGAAACGGCTCCAGGAGTCGTACCCCTCGATCAGGCCCGTGGTCCTCACGGCGTTCGAGGAGGACGAGTACCTGTTCGAGGGGCTGCGGTCCGGGGCCAAGGGCTACCTGCTCAAGGATGCTGAGCCTGAGGAGGTAGCCGACGTACTACGTCGAGTCGCGCGTGGAGAGAGTGTCCTCACCGGTGCGGTCGCAGACCGTCTCATCAAGGAGGTGAGTTCGCCGCGCACACCAACCGCACCACTGGCGACACCCGACCCGAGCCCGTTGTCCGCACGCGAATTCGAGGTGGTCGGGCTGATCAGCGAGGGCGAGGCCAACCAGGGCATCGCGCGGCGTCTGTTCATCACCGAGGGCACCGTCCGCAATCATGTGACGAACGCCCTTCGCAAGCTGGGCCTGCGTGACCGCACGCAGCTCGCCCTCTGGTACGGCCGTCACCGTACATGACGGGGAGGCGGGGTTCCGTGCCCAGCCACTGCACGGCCCGGGGCGGGTACCGAGGTGGCCGTGTCGTCCTGCGCGCCACGGCTACCAGACCGTCAGTGTTCCCCAGAGCGCCCCGGCCAGCACCACTGAGGACAGCATGACCGACAGTGTGAACACGGGGACGTGCAGCCAACGCCACTTCCCCGCCTCGGTCGGGGCCGCGCGCCAGTGCCAGACGCCCAGTACGGCACCCGCGGCGGCGATGCCCGCGCCCAGCGCCCAGACCACTTCTGGCGTGTCCACCCATCCGCCCAGTCTCAGCGCGACAGCGACCCAGGCGAACGCGCCGAGGGTCAGTGAGACGATCCGCAACCGGTCGAGGGGACGCTGGGTGAGGAGTGTGCGCCTCCGGAGCATCAGGCCGCAGAGCAAGGTCGGAGGCAGGAGCGCGATGAGGAGGCTCTGCGCCAGGACCACCAGGGATGAGGACACTGTGGGGATCGGCTGCGGGGCGTCCCTCAAGAGTGTGAGGGCCAGGGCGGGCGCCTCCACTCCGAAGGAGTTGGCCATGACGACGACAGAACGGCTCCCGTCCGTAGCGATCATCGTGCGGGAGCCCAACGTGCCGCCGCTGTGCCATGTCACTTCGCCGACGTCGGGAACATCGGTCAGGTGCCAGCCCAGCCCCATGCCGAGCGGGGTGCTCCCGTTCCCCGCTGCGGGGACCACGGGGTCGACCTCCTCGTGCACGGTCTCCAGGGCACCCATGCCGGGGGCGTCCCCCCTCGCGATCGCGGCCATGAGGGAGACCAGGTCCTCTGGAGTGCTCCAGGTGGTGATCCCCGCGGCCGCGTAGTCGGAGTTGTGCCAGTCCTGAACCCGGGCGCCCGCCTCGATGTGCGGCCCGGCACCGCCCTCGGGCGTGCCCTCCGGAAGGATCGCTGTCCCGCCCAACCCCAGAGGTGAGAAGAGCCGCTCACGGACCAGCTCGGGAAAGGTGCTTCCGACCTCCTTCGCGAGGGCATCGCCGAGGAGAGCGTATCCGGCGTTGCTGTACTGGTAGCGCCCCCGGTTCCACGAGACGGTGGTGGCCGCGAACTCCAGCGGCGCGGTGGCGTCCCCGTACTTGTCACCGCGCACCAGTGAACTGAGGGCCCCGAGCACCCCCACTTCGGCCTCTGTCGGTATCCCAGAGTGGTGTGTGGCCAGCTCTTGAAGGGTGACAGTGGCGATTTCGGGATCTGCGAAGGCCGTGTCGGGAAAAACCTCGCCCAAGGTCCGGTCCAAAGAGGTCTCACCGCGTTCCACCATGTCGGCCAGCAGCATCGCCGTGAAGACCTTGAAGACGGAGGCCGTTTCGAAGGGTGTGTCCGTGCTGACGGGTACGGTGCCGTCAGCGGTACCGGCCGTCACCCACTCGACCTCGTCCGGGGCATGGTTGTCGAAGCGGGCGACCGCCAGGCCTTGGACCTGGACTGGGCCGAGCGCGGTCTCGACGTCGGCGACCAGTCCGGAGGCTCCGACGAACTCCCCGCCCGTCTCAGAACGGTGGGGCGCGTACGGAAGGAGCAGATGACAGGCCAGGGTCACCGCCATACCAACGGCCAGTGCGATGAGCAGCATCCGGCGGGGAACGGCCGGAGCCAGTGAGCGCCGAGGTGATACGTGAGGTTCGGAGGCTGCCTGTGGCTGTTTCGGGGCTGGCATGCTCCGATGCTCCTCGACGGTACGGATCGCGCGACAGTCACGGCCGTCACGTCCTGGTCATCCTCGCCCGGGTGACAGCCGTCATGTCCGTCTGTGCGGGTGGGGCCGGTCGCCGTCTTCGTGGTGACACACGTCCGGCGGCATCCTGGAGAAAGGCGGGCTGCGCCCCACCCACGGCTGGAAGCCGCACGGGTGGGGCGGGGATCAGGCGCCAGGGCGGGGAAGCGCACAGGAGGAGGTGCCTCCCGGCAACCGGTGGCGGTGGGACGCGACCAAGCGGTAGATGGCTCGGTTCAGCCTCCGAACCCCAGGCAGCCGCATGAGGGAGCCCAGGCAGCGAGCCCAGCGACGCCCACGACGGAGCACCTCGGTGATCGCGTCACCGCCCGCACGGGCCGGACCGTCGGGCAGGAGCAGCCATGCCTGGGCGTTGGCCTCGGCAGGGGTGAGTCCGGCGCTGGCCAGATCGAAGTCCTGCCACGGAGTGAAGGTCACCTCACTGCGCACGCGGTATCTGGCGAAATCCACTGAGCGCTGGCAGAAACCGCAGTCCCGGTCGTACAGGAACAGGCCCGCTGCGGGGGCACGGCTCACGTCCTGGAATTCGTTCACCGCGGCCGTCCGCCTGTTCCGGTGAGATCCGGAGAGAGTTTCGCTGACACGGGCGCAGCCAGCCGGGGAAATCGATCCGCTCCGGTCGGCATCACTCTCCTTCCTCTTCGGAGGAGTTCTCGCCTGAGGCGCGATCTCGCCGGGCCATGCGGTCGCGCACGGCCCAGGAGCTCGTGAGCGCACCCGCGACGACCGTTGTCAGGCACACGGCGGTGGCCACGAGCAACGCTCCCACCTGCAACTCCCCGTCCTCGATCAGGAAGAGAGCTACCCCACCGACGGCCATGGCGATTCCAGAGGCCGCCAACCAGGGAGCGGATCTGCGGTGGACCTCGTACCAGGCCTCGTCGCTGCCCGCGGTGAGGGCGGTCCGGATACCGAGATAGGGATTGGGCCGCAACTTGCCCTTGGCGCCGGCGTAGGCTGCGGCGAGGAGC
Organism: Nocardiopsis synnemataformans; assembly: GCF_965343085.1. Lineage (NCBI taxonomy): Bacteria > Bacillati > Actinomycetota > Actinomycetes > Streptosporangiales > Nocardiopsidaceae > Nocardiopsis > Nocardiopsis synnemataformans. The sequence continues at coordinate 19,413 of NZ_CBDRFA010000005.1, forward strand.
AGGGCCGCAGTAGCGAGGACCACGATGGAGGTCCACACCAGCGCACCCCCCTCCATCCGCTCGACAGCGACCGGAACGAGTTCTCCGGGCGTCCCGGGAAGGTTCCTGAGATTCACGTGTTGACTTTCCCTTCTGAAGTGACCGTGTACTCGCGGTTCTCCGCCTCTGAGGAGGTTTCCCCTTTCTCCGGACCCCGCGTCCTGGAGATCCGGTCGGATACCCAGCGGGGCAACGTATCGCCGGGGCGCACCGTGTAGAGGACCAGCGCTCCGAACATGATGAGGGAGAAGCCCGGAAGCCCGACAGCCAAGGCGATCAGTCCGTGCAGGGTGACACCCGCCCCCAGAGCCACGTAACGCAGCCTGTGACCAGCGAACAGACAGCAGGCGATCAGGAACTCGACCAGCAGAGTTCCCCAAGTCACTGCCACGAGCACCGGGCCGATGGCCAGTAACGGTTCCAACAACCACTTCAGGTGGTCCGGAACTCCGAAGGGCGAGTACAGCGCCCAGTACCAGAATGATGTGCCGTCCCTCCAGGCAGGGACCACCAGTTTCCCGATACTGGCGTGGAAGTAGATGAAACACACCTGGATCCAGACGAGGGCCAGGGTCAGCGCGTTGAGGACGCGAACGCCCGTTGACGTACCAGACGGCTCCGGTGCCTGCTGCCAGTGCCAACGCCTGGGGTCGGTCAGGCAGACAGGCAGCAGGAGAAGGGTGAGTACCGCGGCGACCTGGTCCCCGCCCTCCATCACGTTGCTGGACGAGTAGAAGGAGAAGGAGATCCACCAGTGGGGGACCGCGGTCAGACGTGGTGCGAGGCCGATGACGACCAGGGCGAGCACCAGGGCCGCGCCCCAGCGGACGAGGTCCAGGTACTCGTAGGGAACGACGCAGAAGGCTCCGATGGTGTCCGCGGCCCCCGCACAGACCCGTCCCTCGGGCCTGGCTTCACTCGCATAGAACAGGTGTTCCACAGGTGTGGCGACCAGAGAACACAGGGTCCCCAGCGCGATAAGGCTCCTGGCCAGTCCGACGTACGGATTATGAGCGGAGAAGCGCAGGGCGTTTTCCACCCGGCGGTCCAGCCAAGCCGCGATCGGACTCGACCGCTCACTGACTGACATCACAGGGACTGGCCTCTCTCAAAATCGCGACACTCCACGTCCACGACCGCGTAGTCACCCGGCATCTGCTCCACCAGATCGGCCCAGGCCCACGGCACCGGTTCCTGTCTGGTGACGGCAAGGACACCGCAGAACCTGAGGTCCTCGCCATAGGAATCAACCGATACGCCCGATTCCGGGGACTCCGGCAGACAACGGGCGATCAGTTCCTCATCACACGCCGTCCACTCCTCCTCAGCGATCGCACCGGTGATGACGCCAATCTCGTAGCTCTCCGTACGAGCGCTCCGGTCGAGCCCGAAAAGATGCTCACCCCCCGCCACGGTGGTGGAGTTAGTCTGCTCCCACCCTTGTCCGTGTCGTTGGTAAAGCGAGACGTACGGCTCACGCGGATCCTTCGTGAAGAACGCCCATCCCTGTGGCGCGAACTCGCCCAGCACATCCAGACCCTGGCTCTGACTTCTGTTCAACAGCGCTTGGGAGGGGGCGAAGACGAGGAAGACGGTGAGAACGACGAACCCCGTCACGACGATGCCCAGCAGGTACTGGCGGCGCGCTCTGTCCATGGCGCCCGTCCGGGCGGCGGAATCGCCGCCCGGACGGGACCGTCCTACCAGGTGGGGACTCACGCCGCGAGCTGCCTCGTGAGTTCGGCGATCGCCTGCTCGTGCTCAAGCGGCACGGAGGTCCCCGCGCCGATGTGCAGCCAGATGGCCTGGCTCACCGCGGCGGCGGTGGTGGCGACAGCACTGTTCTGTGCCACGACGACGGACAGAGCCACGGCGGCCGCGACCGCGACGCAGACCGCAGCGAAACCACAGGGGGAGTCCGGAGTAACCTGACCGTCGTCCCCAGCGATCTCCACCATGAGGTCGGTGCCGTCCTCCAGGGCCTGCTCGACCTTGAGAGGGGAACCACTCGTCAGGCCTTCGGTGATGTCCTCGACCGCTTCGGGGTCGGTCTCAGTCATCAGGTCCACGGCCTCCTCGACCATGGTGTCGTACTCCTCCTGGCTGACCTCCTCCGGAAGCACAACACGCAGAACGCCTTCGGCAAGCGGTCCGGTGCCGAAGAACGCCGCGCTGATGACCGCCTCGGGAGAACTCGCCGACTCCGACGGAACCACCGTTTCCTGGGCGCTTGACACGCCCGGAGTGGACAAGGTGACCGCAGCGGCCGTCAGAGCTGCGATGAATCTCTTCTTCACTGTTTGCCTTTCAGGGGAAAATGGGGGAAGGCCCTCAATAATCAAGCCGAAGAAGGGGGCGAAACAAATATAGGTACCGAGTACCGATCGGACAATATGAAAATAGTTGAATCGTGCACGACTGAATACAGGGGGCATGACAAATGTCATGCCCCCTGTGCTTTGGATCTTTTCCCGTTAACGGTTGACAACCCTGAGTAAGGACTGGGCATGCGGTAAGGCCGCGTCAGGACCGGAACAGGGCCAGGACAGCCGAGGCGATAACCCCCGATGTGTCGGAGGCAGATTCACCAGGCGCAGCGCCTTGAAGGCGGCCTTGAACAAGGAGTTGGTCCGTCCAGCGCTACCGTGCACGCCACCGACAAGCTGGTTGCAGGCCTTCTTCTCCCGTCAGTTCGCCTTGGGTGAGTTTCTTGACGGGGTGGCGCGTAGCGGGGTTGAGGTTCTCATAACCCAAGGAGGTGGAGGAGTTCGACCGGTGGGTGACGGCGAACTCCCGCGACCACGAGAGGGCATAGAAGCTGCGCGAGGACATCTCCTCAGCCGAGTCCGCGGTCGACACGGCATAGGCCCATCCCCACGTGCGTGGGGCTCACGCCCCGATGACCGTCGCTGAGGCCGAGGCGCACGGTCCATCCCCACGTGCGTGGGGCTCACTTGGGGTTGTCCTGGCGGGGGGCGGTGTGGACCGGTCCATCCCCACGTGCGTGGGGCTCACCCGCGCCGGTCGCGCCTCCGCGGTATCCGCGGCGGTCCATCCCCACGTGCGTGGGGCTCACTTGATCGGGTCCCGGCCGGTGGTGCGGGCGTACGGTCCATCCCCACGTGCGTGGGGCTCACCAGCGCATCATGTCGCTGGCGAAGGGCGCGCGCGGTCCATCCCCACGTGCGTGGGGCTCACAAGGGCACCACCACGGCGCGCGGCCTGGGCTGCGGTCCATCCCCACGTGCGTGGGGCTCACCGGCGGTCGCGGTCGGCCTCCACGCGGGCGGCGGTCCATCCCCACGTGCGTGGGGCTCACTCCGGGAGTGACCGGCTGGTGGTCCTGGAGGACGGTCCATCCCCACGTGCGTGGGGCTCACTGCCACCCGCCGAGCCCGGCGTCGTCATGGCGCGGTCCATCCCCACGTGCGTGGGGCTCACAGCGACATCACGGCGTATCCGCTGGCCGCGGGCGGTCCATCCCCACGTGCCTGGGGCTCACGCTCACGCGATCGACCCCCGGAAAGTCAGGCACGGTCCATCCCCACGTGCGTGGGGCTCACCGGTCCAACATCTCCGCTAGATCCTCCAACGGCGGTCCATCCCCACGTGCGTGGGGATCACCCGACGACAAGCTGTCCGCGTACCTGGCCGAGCGGTCCATCCCCACGTGCGTGGGGCTCACGTGGGCTTGCTGGTGGGCTTGGTGCGGGCGGCCGGTCCATCCCCACGTGCGTGGGGCTCACGACGAGTACGAAAAGGAGTACATTTGTCTGACCGGTCCATCCCCACGTGCGTGGGGCTCACGCTACGGAAAACAAGAGGGGCCGGTGTCCCAACGGTCCATCCCCACGTGCGTGGGGCTCACAAGGTCCGGAAGCGGTTCATCCGACCGATCTTCGGTCCATCCCCACGTGCGTGGGGCTCACATTCACGGAGGCCGAACCTAAGAAGGCCCCGGCGGTCCATCCCCACGTGCGTGGGGCTCACTTTGGCAGCGCATCCCGGCAGCAGGCCGAGGCCGGTCCATCCCCACGTGCGTGGGGCTCACGCTTAACGACCTGCGGAAATACAAGCCGTTATCTCCTCGCAATCTATGCGAGGAGCGTGCTCAACGCCCTTCCGACGCCCGTCCCGCGTCCATACTCACACAGTCGGCTCCCAGTTCGGCCAGCGCCTCAACTAACGAGACCTCAGTGGCTGAGTAGCTCATGGAAGAGCTTGCTCGTGGTGACACTGGGACGAGCACGCATGGCCTTGAGCCGCTCGCTGAGCTCCTGGTGGACACGCTCGACCGCGTCCAACCGCCCCAAAGCCGCCTGGGTCCGCATGATCTCCTGGTAGACGGCCTCGTTCAGGTCATCGGACTCCCTCGCCCGCTCCAACCAGACCAGCCCCTGCTCGGGCTCCTCAGTGGCCTTGGCGAGGCTGACGAAGCAGTCGGCAGCAGCCCGACGGTAGGCCTGGCGCTTCTCCTCGATCCACGGAAGCTCCACTTCGGACAGCAGCTCGTGCGTGTACTCCGCAGCCGCGATCCGGAGGTGAGTCAGACGTTGACCAGTGTCCCGGGTCGCACTCGCGGCCTTGAGCGCAGCGTCGAAGCACCACACGTCCACGTCAACGGCTTCGCGACGGATCCGATACCTGCCCGAGGTAACCTCCAGGATCTCGGCCTCACCATCCCCCAACGCCTCGCGGACCATGCGGCGCGCGTCGCTGGACGCGGTGTTGCGTAGAGCCCGGGCCTTGCTCTCGATCGAGTCAGGGAACAACGCGTCGGTGAGCGCCTCAGTGCCCATCCCATCCGGATAGAGGGCAAGGAGGGCGAGCATACGACGCGTGGAACCACGCATGCGCGCCCCGATGTCAGCGTCACTCAGCACGATCCTGGGTTGAGGTCCGAACAGGCACAGCCGCAGCCGCGGCTTCACCAACTCCTCCCCCTCCTCGAACAGCTCAGGTCCCTCCACGGCCGGGGAACAGGAAGCGTCCTCCTCTTCCTCCTCCTCAGCTGCCGACAGCTCCTCGACGTCAGTGTCGAGACACGCCGAAAAAGCAGGAGCGTCCATATGGAACAGACGAAGACCGTCGTACACGGTGGTCACGGCCCCGTCCGCGTCGGTGACCTCCACCGTGTCGAAGGCGTCGCAGCGGACCGTGGGCGAGGACCATCCTTCCCCCAGAACCAGGACAACGGTGCCGTTGTCGGTCGATCCCCTGGTCACCATGTCCAGCCGGTCACCGACCAGCCCCTCCTCAGGGGACTCCACCACGAGCAGCGTCCACGAGGGAGAGCCAGCGGCTTCCTCCTCGTCCTCCAGGCGCACGGCGCTGATGTAGGCCAGCTCGGTCTCGGTGATCGCTGACGCGGTGTCGGGGCACACCACCAAGCCGGGAACGTCCGCTCCTTCCGGCGCTCCCGCCCTCGCCAAGACGCCCTGGGTGGTGATGACCGTGGTGTACTCGTCCGCCAGGGCGCGGCCGATGACAGAGGCGCACACTCCCACCCCATGGATTCCGGTCACGCTGAGCCCGTCACGTGCACTGACAACCAGAGTGTCAGCGACCCTCAGATATCCCCCTGCCGAAACCAGTTCCGTACCGGCGCTCCGAAGTACCTCGACGCCGGAGACCTCCTCGGGCTCGGGTGCGGCTGGCTCCCCACCCACCAGCGGACCAACCGCGCCCCGACGGACCTCACGGCGTCGAGGTGCGGTGAGCCGTCCGCCGACCGCTCCGGCGACCGCACCCGCAGCGGCTCCGACGAGCATGCTCGTACCGGAGAACCCTTCGTCCTCTCCTCCACCGGACGTGGGGGCGCTGTCAGCCAGGTCGTTCACCGCTTCGTTCTCGCGATCCCTGCTCTCGCGGTTCCTCTCCTGCTCTCGCCCCGGGGGCGGGCTCGGCTCCGGTTCGCTCTGCTCCGCCAAGCTGTCAGCAGCCGTACGAGGCTGGGTGGTCAGCGTGTACGCGATCTCCGCGCGCCGGTCAGCGGCCTGACCCAGGTCCGGATGGTTGCGCGGCTGCTCGGAACCCGCGCCCTCGGTCGTGATGGTCCACCCCTCCCCCAGCTGTTCGGTCAGGAAGGCGGCGACGGACTCGGCCCGGCGTTCGGACAGAGCCCGGTTGTACTCGTCGGGACCGTTCGTGTCGGTGTGCCCGGTGACGGTGACCGCCTCCCCCGGGTCTCCGAAGAGCTGGAGGAGTTCGACGGTGGGCAGCAGTTCCTCCGTCATGGTGGGCGTGAGCTCGGCGGAGTCGGTCCCGAAGCCCGCCAGCATCCGGGTGCGCTCCAGCACGTGTGCCGGTTCCTCGCCGCGTGCGTCCTGTACGCCCGTTGTCAGCGCACTGTCAGCCGGGGCCACCGAGGCGACGGCGGGTGCGGACACGGCCACGGAGGTTCCCGCGACCCCGGTCACCGCCAGGCGCAGCAGTCCGATCCTCGGCATCTGCCCGCCCAGGAGCGCCACCGCGTCCAGAACCACCAGCCCGGCAAAGGTGCCCCACAACGCCCAGAGCAGCACGAGTGTCAGTGCCTGGAGGACCACGGTCGGCGGCGTCGCGCTGACCAGCGTCAGCCACAGGTGGTCCCAGGACATCCCGTCCAGCTCCGCGGGCCACTGCCAGCGCTGGAGCAGAACGGGCGGTGCGACCAGCAGGATGAGTGTGGCCGCGCAGGCCAGAACCTTGCGAACCGAGTGGTGCATGTCGTCCCCTCTTCCAGTGTTGTCCCTCGGCGTCTCACGGGGGCGGGGTGTGCGCGGTCGCGGTGGCACGGGAGGCGATCTCGACCTCTCCGAGCACCACGAGCACGGTCGGGCGGTAGGTGGTCGTGACGGTGACCGTGACCTCGTCAGCGCTGACAACCACGTCCACGTCCGCGGCCGTGTTCGTGCCTGCCTGCGCGTTCGCACCCGCACCCGCGAGCCGGGCGTGGTCCCTGGCCGCTCTGCGCGCCTCGTTCTGGTCAAGGGCGAGGGTGCCCGTGCGCAGCAGGTCCGCGTCCAGGTGCTGGACTCCAGCCCGAGCCGCCTCGTGGGCGAGGGTCGTGGTCTGGGTCTTGACGCGCAGCATCTGGGCGCCGTCGTGGACCAGGCCGAGGCAGGCCAGGAGGGTCGCGGCGATGGCGACGACGAACGCGCTCGGGCTGCCTCCGCCCATCAGGGCTCCTGCTCTCGGTGGACGTCCAGGACGGAGACGGCCGACCCGGTGACGGTGCGCCGCTCGCTGACCTCCAGCACTCGCAGGTCGTCGCGGTGCACGGTGCAGACGACCTCGGCCCGCATCGCGCGCAGGTTTCCTTCCGTGCTCGGACGCAACCGCACTGCGGGTTCCTGGCAGGCGCGTCCCCAGTCGCCCACGCTCTCGGTGACGGCCTGCTCAGCGGCGTTTCGGGCCTCGTTTCGGTCGGTGTGCAGGGAGGCGGAGCGCGCGGCGGCGTGGGCGAGGGCATCGGCTGCCAGCGCCGCAGTGTAGTTGCGGCCGGTCAGGGCGAGCAGCAGGAGAAAGACCAGCACGACGGGGACGATGAGGACCAGTTCGACCGACGCACTCCCCCGGTCCCGGTCCTGCTCCCGCCTCGGGTTCCGGTCCCGAACCCGCTCACGAGGCGCTGTCACCGGGACGCTCCGTCGACGTGCTCCGTGGGCCCGGACAGGGTCGTGCTGACGGACGGGTTCCATCCGGGGACCAGGCTGATCGCGGTGCCGTCGACCCTGGTGCGGGTGGTGGCATCACCCCGCTCCACCCGGACGCGGACGTCCCGCAGGATGGTGCCGCCCAGGTCCTGGGCCAAGGCGTGTCCCCGCGTTCGTCCCTCTCCGGCGTTGCTGCCGAAGGCCCTCGCTGCCGCGAGCGCCTCGGTGGCCACGGCCTGGGCCCGGTGGTGGGCGTGTGCCCAAAGCCCGTACTGCAGGATGCCCAGCAGCATCACGAACATCAGCGGGATGACGAACAGGGTGTCCGCACCGCCTCTGTCGTCCCGGCCGCCCCAAGCGCCTCTGCGCTCCCGGAGATCCCGGTCTTCCCGACCGTCCCTGCTGTCCTTGCTGTCCCGCTTCGGCCCCCACCTCACGGTGTGACGCCCAGGTCGACGGACTGGGCGCTCTCGATGATCCTCGGGGTGAGGATGCCGCCGACCGCCGTGGCGATACCGATGGCGACGACGAGCATGAGCACGTACTCGGTGGTGGTCGATCCCCGATCCGCGGCGGTGCCGGAACGGCGCCTGCCGAGGACGAGCGCGGTGAGGGCGCGGCGCAGGGCCTGGCGCATGTGGTTGCCCCTTTTCTCGGTGGCCGGTGCCTGTGAGCCGGTGGTGGCCGGTGGTGAGTGGCTGACGGTCGGTGGCTGGTGACGGGTGCCCGCTGACAGCGGACAGCTGGCGGATCTCGGGTCAGAACCCGCTGGTCACGTGCGTGACGGCGGGGTAGCCCATGAGCAGCAGAAAGCCGAGCACCAGCAGCATGACCGGCAGGGTCATCCGCTCGGTGGCCTCGTGTGCCTGCGCTTCCAGTGCTGCGAGGCGGTGGGTGCGCAGGGCGGCGGCCTTGGCGCGAACCGAGGCGCGTACCCGGGCGCCGTCGGTTCCGGCGATGCGGATGGAGGAGGCGAGTTCGTCCAGTTCGCGCACGCCGGTCCGCTCGGCGAGGTCGGACAGGGCGTCCCAGGGCGGGCGGGTGCGCAGGTTCGCCTCGTGCAGGCAGCGCCGGATCAGGTCGAAGGCCGGTCCGCTCCCGCGCCGGGTGGCGGCGGTGAGCGCTCCGGTGACCCCCGATCCTCCAGCCAGGGCGACTCCGACCAGATCGGCGATGACCGAGGTGACCGCGCCCAGCCTGGCTCGGCTCTGGGCCGCCCTGCGGCGGAGCACGAGTGCGGGTGCGACCAGGCACAACCCCAAGAAGGACGTGCCGAGCCCCAGCGCGGCGGGAAGCGGCACCGGCGATGCGGGCGGCGCGGCGGTGGCCAGCAGGGACAGGAACAGGGTGGCTCCGGCGAACGCGGACACGGTCATCTCGGCGCGGTGGCGGTCGGTGTCGATTCCGCACACGGCCAGGTCGCGCCTGGTTCGGGGCCCGGGCCAGCCGAACCGGGCCAGCACTCCCCCTCCGGCCCGCGCCATGTTCGCGGCGGCGCCCACGACCCCGGCTCCCCCTGCCCTCTTTCTCTCCCCCACCCGCCCCCATGCGCGTTCCCCCTCCCGCCCCTGAATCCCGTCCTGTTCCAGGTCCGGCGGCGGCAGGAGGTCGGCCAGGCCGGGGCGGCTCAGCACCCGCGCCGTCCACCACAGTCCGGCTCCCACCGCGGCCCCGCCCAGGGCCGCCGCGAACACGCTCATATGCGCTCCTCCTGCTCGTGGGCCGACAGCACGCGTTCGGTGCGCGGCGGGTCGGACAGGCGCGTCAGCCACCACAGAGCCCCCGCCCACACGGTTCCGACCAGGGCGAGCACGAGTTGGCCGGTGGTCGAGCCGAGCGGGGCGAAGTAGGGGCCGTTGAGGGCGGCCATGCCGACCACCATGGCCAGGGAGGCTGCGGTGATGATGCGGACCGAGGTACGGGTGCGCGCCCGGGAGGTGGAGGTGCGCACGAGCATGGACGCGCGGTCGCGCGCTGCCTCGGCCAGGCTTCCCAGGAGGGTGCCCAGGTCGGCGGCGTGCCGGTGGGCTGCCATGGACAGCGCGGCGGCCACCAGGTCGGCGGTCTCGTTGTCGACGCGGTGGGCGAAGGCGCTGAGCGCGTCCTCCAGGTCGTTGCCCGCGGTCAGGTCCGCGGCCAGGCCCTGCACGTCGCCGCGGATGGCCTCGGGTGCGATGGCGTAGGAGGTCCAGACGGCCTGTCGGAGCCCGGAGGAGGCGGTGATGAGGTCGCGCAGCTGTTCGGTCCAGCCCGCGACGGCCTCGATGCGGGCGATCTCTGCGGCGGTGGCCCGGTCGGGTCCCAGAACGGTGGGCAGCCACCAGGCGGCAGCGGCGGCCAGGGCGGCGGCGACGGGCCAGCCGGTGATGCCCCAGGCGAGCGTGCCCGCGCCGGCAGCGGCGGCCGCCCTGAACACGGTGTCGCAGCGCACGCTGACCCGCGAGCGCAGGATTGCGGGGGCTGCACTGAGCGCGGGCCAGAGCAGCACCAGGCCCAGGCCGACCGCGGCGCCGCCCAGACTGGCGGCCAGGACCGTGGTCACCGCGCGTCCTCGAACAGGCTGGCCGGGTCCAAGCCGACGCGGACGAGCTTGCGGGTGTACTGCGGGCTCGGCGGGGTGGTGAACCCGCCGTGTTCGCGGGCGTAGACCTCGTTGGTGACCACCCGGGGCCCGTCGACGCCGACGACCTCGCGAATGCTGTTGACACGTCCGCCGCCGTGCTCGTCGGTGTCGATGTGCACGGCCAGGTGGACGGCGGAGGAGATGAGGACGCCGCTCTCCTCCAGGGTCAGGCGTTCGCTGGCCTGGTTGGCGTAGGTGGCGAGCTTGGTGAGGATCTGCGCCGAGGAGGAGGCGTGCACGGTGGCCATGGAGCCGTCGGTGCCCATGGTCATGGCGTGCAGGAGCGCGACGGTCTCCTGCCCGCGGGTCTCGCCGACGATGACCCGGTCCGGCGACATGCGCAGCGCGTGGCGGACCAGGTCGGCCAGGGTGATCTCCCCTGCGCCCTCGGTGTTGGGCGGCCTGCCCTGGAGGGCGAGGCAGTTGAGGTCCTCGTCGGCGTCCAGCCTGAGCTCGAAGGCGTCCTCGACGGTGATGACGCGTTCGGCGGGCGGGATGTGGCGGGCCAAGGCGCGCAGCAGTGTGGTCTTGCCCGAGCCGGTGGCGCCGCCGATGACGAGGTTGAGCCGGGCGCGCACGGCCGCGGTGAGCAGGTCGCGCACGGAGCGGGTGAGCATGCCCGAGGCGGTGAGATCGGCCAGGGTGAGTTCGCGTTCGGGGTGGCGGCGGATGGTGACGGCCGGGCGCCGGGAGACGCCCATGACGGCGGAGAGGCGGGCGCCGCCGGTCAGCTCCATGCTCAGCAGGGGCGCGGAGGCGTCGAAGCGCCGCTCTCCGCCGGGGGCCTGCCCCGCCAGGCGCCGGACCAGGGCGACGAGTTCCTCGTCGGTGGAGGTGACGGGCGCGCGTTCCTCGCGGCGGCCGTCGCCGAGATCGACCCAGACCCGGGTGCCGTTGATGTGGATGTCGCGCACGCCGGGTTCGGCGAGCAGGAGTTCGAGGGGGCCGAGTCCGCAGACCTGGGCCAGGGTGCGGGCGCGGACCCATTCCTCCTCGGGTCCGGTCAGGGCGCGGGCGGATCCGGTGAGGGCGCGGCAGGCGTACTCCTCCAGCAGGGCCGCGAGCATCGCGTCCGCGCGCTCACGCTGGGTCCGGTGGCCGTCCCGTACCGGGGCGTCGGCTTCCTGACGGACCAGGGTGTCGGTGACGCGGTCGGCCAGCCGGTCGGCGATCTCGGCCAGGTGCGGTGCGACGCGGTGGCTGCTCGGGGCAGCCGCACGGGAGGTGTCGGAGGTGCTCACGCGGCGAACGCCTCCTCGAAGCGGCGCAGGGTCGCGGCGGCGTCCACCACGTCGTCGACCCGTTCGGCCAGGCCGCGGGCGGCGGCCAGCAGCGGCATCCACTCGACGCCGTCGGGGTTGTGGCGGGTGTGCGACCAGGCGGCCACGCGCTCGCGCAGTCCCCGCGGGCGGGAGTCCTCTCCGCGCAGGAACGCCGCGCCGGTCGGGTCGTGCGGCAGCTGGGCCCACACCCGGCAGCCGGTCTGGGCGGTGATCTCGCCGCTGGAGAAACGGGAGCCGTGCACCGCCAGACCGACCGCGGCGCCCTTGCCCGCCAAGGATTCCAGGACGTCGCGGCAGCGCGAGACGCGGTGGATCTGCGCTGCGTCGTCGCCCGCGACGGTCAGCACCACGGCGTCGGACAGGGTGAGCAGGTGCGCACCCGCGCTCCCCGGGGCCACCCGGCCCAGGTCCAGGACGGTCAGCCCGCCCCGCAGGATTCGGGCCCGGTGCGCGAGCGCGGTCACCACGGCGGAGGCCTCGTGCGCCGTGGTCGGCGCGGCCAGGGCCCGCAGCCCTCCGGGGAGTTCGGCGGCGTGCGCCAGCAGGGCGCGCCGCGTCCCCTGCTCCCCGTCCGGGTTCGGGTCGGGCGCGGACCGGACCGACGCCGCGAGCGATACCAGCCCCGGGCGGCCGGCGAGCTGGTGCCACACGGCCAGGTCGCCGCCGCTGGCGTCGGCCTCCACCAGTACCGGAACGGTGAGCGGGCCCGTGGGCCACACCGCCGCCAGGGCGGTCGCCAGGGTGGTGACCCCCGGAGCTCCCGAGAACGAACACACCGCGATGATCATGCTCTCCCCCTTTCGTCCTTGCTCTGTCGTCCTACGGCTCGGCCATGAGCACCAGGCGCGTGCCCGGCTCATTCACGGTGCGGGCCACCCCGGCCACGTCGTCGTCCACCACCAACAGCTCCACGACCCGCGCGTCCGCCGAGGCCTCCTCGTCCCCCAGCGAGTGCAGGCGTGCGGGGAAGGGATCGCCCTCCTCGGCGACCACCAGCAGCAGCGCGCCCTTGCCCGCGGAATCCGGGAGCATCCCCGGAGTGGTCTCCACCGCGACCACCGCCTGTCCCGGCGCGGGCCAGGAGGAGGTGTCGGCGATCATCGGGCCGGTGAGCACGGTTCCGGCCGAGATCGGTGCCGCCGCCCGGCCGCGCAGTGCCTCGGGAACCGTGACCAGGTCCAACTCCTCCACCCCGAGCGCGGGCACGACCCGCAGGTCGGCGATGTCGAGGTCGTCACCGGCCTCCACGTCGTTGACGGCGACCAGGACCGTCGCGGGCTCCTCCTCGTGGGTGGCGGCCCAGGCGGCGACGATGCCGCCCAGAAGCATGGCGGCGACCCCGGCGAAGGGCCGCTTCCAGCCGCGGCGGCGGACGGCGGACAGCCGGGGTTTCCCGGTCTTCCGGTCGCCTGAGTGGGGTTTGGTCAGCGTTTTCACGCCCTGTGCTCCCGTCCCTGTGCGTTGAAGGTCCCTGGTGTGTTCAGCCGTCGGTGACCAGCGCGTGGACCTCGCGCACGCGGACGTTGTCGGAAGCGCTGGTCGTCAACGGGTCGAGGGTGCCTCCGTCGCCCGCGCTGGTGGTCCACTCCACCGTCCAGGACACCGTGGCGGTGACCGGGAAGCGGTTGTCGGGCTGGTTGCGGGACGTGCGGGTGTAGACGTGGCCGCAGTCGGGCGAGGGCGTCTCGGCGTCGTGGTGCGCGGAGTCGAACGCGGTCCCGGGTCCGTCGCAGTAGAGCACCGTTCCGTCTCCCATGTCCCAGCGGAGCTGCTGCGGTACGGCGGTCACGGTGACCGAGCCCGCGGAGACGGAAGCGGTCGCGCTGACCGGTTCCCAGTCGGCGCCGTCCACCCACAGCCATACTGGGAAGTGCACGACTGAATCCTCGGTGGGCGAGGAGGCCAGGGTGGGCGAGGGCAGGCTCATGGAGGCCCGTGCCTGTTCGGCGGCCTCGCGCGGGCTGACGGTTCCCCCGCCGCCGCCTGGGCCGGATCTGGTCGAGGCGACGCAGGTCCAGCCCGGCTCTGCCTGGTCCATCTCCACGCACGGGTCCTCGGCGGAGAGCACGACCGTTCCGCCGCCGTCGGGTCGGGGCACTCCGCCCGACGATCCGCCACCGTGCTGTTCGGATTCGGCGAAGGCGGAGCAACTGCTTCCATGGCAGGCGACGTCGCCCTCGAAGTCCGGCCCCTTCGGGAGGGGTTCGGTCGGCGCCATGCCCACGGACAGGGGCACCAGAGCGCTGAGAACGAGAGCGTTGGCCGAGGTCAGCATGTCTCGGCCTCCCAGATCTGCATCTCGACGACCCACCAGTCGAAGACGTCGCGGTTCACACGGGCGTCCACCCGCACGTTGTCCGTCCTGGGCTCGGCCTCCCCCACGACCTTCCAGTCCCCGGCGCCCTTGCAGTCCCTCAGGACGATGCTGGTCGGTTCTCCCTCGGGTTCGGCGGAAACCACCTCAGGGGAGAGGACCGGTTCGCCTTCCATGCCGTAACCGGCTTCGGCCACTCCCCGGACGCCCCGCTGCGCCAGTTCGAGCGCCTGGTCGACGGCGTACTTCTCCAGGTCCGGGTGGTTCGGGTCCTTTTCAGCGGAAGCGAGAACGATCGCGTCCCAGAACCGCAGATAGGTGTCGACGGCCTCTTCTTCCGGAGACTTCGCCGGAGCTTCCGTTTCCGCCGGAATGGTTGAGGATTGAACGACTGGTTCGACTGCCTCGTCCGCTTTGGCTGTACACCCGGTGAGAAGCATCGCGCTCGACAGGAACAGCAGCAATCCACGCACCACAGAGGACTCCCTGGAGTGATTTTTCTGTCACTCTCCGTGACAGACATGAAGGTAGCCGTTCGTCTGGCCTGCGCACAAGTGGTTTCGGACGACCCGTCGGAGAAAAACTGTCGGTAAGCTCACGCCTCTTCGATGTCCAACTCACCTACCTGCGGAAATACTCTTCAAGCGGCCAGCACCACCAGCAAAACGTCTTCCAGACATGACGGTGGGCGGCGCCTGTGACAGGCGCCGCCCACAGCGATCCAGGATCAGAGCCGGGTCAACTGTTCATGACGAACCCCGGAAGCCCGGAGGGACGTTCGTTGAGTAGCACCGGGAAGGTCGCCCAGACCCCGAGGCTCAGGCGAGTGCTGCCAGGGCCCACCGAGTAGTGGCCCCATGCCTGGGCGAGGGAGTCGACGAGCATCAGGCCGCGCTGCCCCTCGGCCAACGACCACTCGTCGTCCGACCGGTCGTCCGGGATACGGGGAAGGCCGGTGCCGCCTCCTTCATCCACCACGGCCAGCCACAGCGTTCGCTCGTCCAGGAGTGCGAGGGCCCGCAGGAACTCCTGGCCCTCGGGGGCGTACTTGACGGCGTTGGCGGCCAGCTCGGCCGCGCACAGCAGCACGGTGTCTGTCAGGTCGGAATCGAATCCTGCCAGGTCGGTGCGCAGGTCGGCGCGTACCTGGCGGGCTTGTGCCAGGTCCGATGGATAGGCGCGGTGTTCCCACCAGGTCGCAGCTCGCCGGGGAGGAGACAGGACCGGGTCCGGAGCCGGGACAGGAGTGAGCGTCGTTGTCATCGTGCTCACCCGACCCTGTCGAGGTAGACGCGGATGACAGCGGCCAGGTCCGCGAAGTCACCGGTCTGTTCCTGGATGGGCTCGGCCAGCAGGTCACCGACCGGGATTCGCGGGAACGGCGGCATGTAGGGGCGAACCAGCGTGCCCGCGTCTGAATCGAGCGAGGGGGCAGTCTCGTTTCCGAGTCGGGGGCGGGGTGTCGGTGTGTGGCGGTCGCTCCGCCCATGTGAGAAGGCCTGAGCCGTACTCGTTCGCCACACCTGGTCACTACGGAAGTCCGGCGGCTCATGGACGGGGTCTCGCTTGGCGGGTAGGGACGGCAGTTCCCGACTGCGAGGTGGCGGCGTGAGCGCAGCACGTCGCTGCCGAGGATGTTCGGGCATGAACACGTAGGCCAGGGCGATGGCCAGCACGGCGGCGGTCAGCGCCCACACACGTCCGGCCAGAGTCTGACGGGGCCTACGGTGTCGCCCGGTAGGGTGTTCCACGGTCTTCCTCCTGGTTGGCTCAGGTGGTTGATCGCGCCCCGGTCCGGTGGGTCTAAGCACCGGTCGGGGCACTGCTGTTTTCGGTTGATGTGGGTGAGCGGGTGTCATTGGCCCCGGTAGGGCTGCGCTTCCCGCTCACGGTCGAAGGGCTCGAAGTTCGCGCTCGGTGGCGCGGATGGCCGCGTCCAGCAGTTGCGGCGTGGCCGCTCTCAGCGGCGGAACACGGTGCGGGCCGAGGTGGAAGGCGAAGAAGCGGCGCGATCCCGGCCCCCACAGCACCCACCACCGGCCGTGTAGCTGTTCCAGGAGACGGGCGGCCTCGTACTGGGCGGCGTCCTGACTGCGATCCCACCCCACTCGACGACCCTCAGGCCCCGACGGTGTCGGGAACGGGTGCGTAGGGGTCGATGTGCGCCCACACGGTCAGGGCTGTGCCGGGCTCACCATTCCAGCCCCACTTCACGGACAGCCGGTCCACCAGGCGCAGCCCTCGTCCGCACGCCGCCAGAGCATCGACCTCAGGTGACAGGTGCGGGAGACAAGCAGGCTGGCCCGGCTGCGGGCCGTCGTCAGTGACCGCGATACGTACGAGTTGCCCGGTCAGCGGCTCCATCTCCACCCGGACGCGTCCACCCATCCGACCCGAGGCTGAGTGAGCCAGCGCATTGGTCACCAGCTCGCTGGCCACCACTTCCACGCGCAGGGCCCGCAGCGGGTCCACGGACACCCCGTTGCGGCACCACGCGCGCATCTGTCGGACCTGCGAGGGCAGCGACCCGAAGATCGCTGTCCGCACCCCCCGCCTTCCGTTGGATACCCGTCGGGGCAGGTCCTTTGCACGGGCTGCCGATCCGTCGTCATCCCACGGCGTCCGTTGCCGCGGTACATCAAAGCTGCTCATCGTGACCTTCCGAGAGAAGGGATGGACTGGCGACGGGCACGGTGGGCGCTGACTCAGCAGGACCGTGCCGGCGCGAACCCCCAGTTCGAGTGACGTCTCACTCACCCGGACTCTCCAGGCGACGCCCCTCACCGGCGGAGAGTGTTCAGCCCGACATCCGTCACGGAAGGCGACGACCTGAACGCTCACCGCTCTCATAATGCATTCCCGGAACTTTCCTGGCAAGTGCTAGGAAGAATCTTGGCATGTCCAGGAAGCCCTAAGACTTAGGGTGAGTGGGCGTGCCCACCGGTCATCGGAGCCGCGAGGACGGAAGAGGGGAACGACGTGGAAGCTCAGCGCAGCCCGGCTGCAGCGCGCCGAAAACTCGGTGCCCACCTGCGCAAACTGCGTTCAGACGGGAAGCTCACCGGCGCTCGGGTCGCCTCGAACATCGGATGCGCGCCTTCTACGATCAGCAAGTTCGAGGGCGGCAGCCTCGTCCCTGACGCCGAGCAGCTCAACAAGCTCCTGGACCTGTTCCACGTGGAGGAGAACAGCGAGAGGGAGTCACTGCACCGGCTCCTGGACGACGCTTCCGAAGCCGGTTGGTGGGAGGCCTACGACGAGGTCCTACCTCCCCGATTCGACACCTATATCGGTCTTGAGCTCGATGCTGTGTCCGTGCACGCCTACGAGACCACTCTCGTCCATGGTCTGTTGGAGACACGGGCGTATGCCAGCGCGGTCCTTCATGGAGCCACCTTCGGCAAGCCTCCGGAGGACATAGACCTCCTGGTCGACGTCCGGATGCGTCGTAAGGAGCTCTTCGACCGCGAACCACCTCTGCGCCTGTCGGTGGTGATGGAGGAAGCGGCCCTCATGAGGCCGATCGGTGGCACCGAGGTGATGCGGGAGCAGATCCAGCACCTGATCGAGGAACAGGCAAAGCCCCACATCAGCATCCAGGTGCTCCCCTTCTCCCTGGGGGCACACGTCGGCCTGAACGGGAACGTCGCCCTCTTGGAGTTCCAGGACCAGCCCCCGGTCGCCCACGCGGAGGGCAGCACGGGCAACAGCTTCCTGCTCAAACCACGCGAAGTACGCCGCTGTAAGCTCCTGCTGAAGCGGTTGGAAGAGATCGCGCTGAGTCCCGAGGACACCACGGACTACCTCGCCAAAACCCTCAAGGAGCTGAAGTGAGTCGACCCTCCCAGGAAAACCGGGTTCTGCCTACGGCATGGGTGAAGTCGAGTCTCAGCACCAACCCTCAAGGGTGTGTCCAGGTCCGGGTCCCGTACGCGGGCGTGATCGAGATCGGTGACACCAAGAACCCCGCCGGGCCCACGCTCACCGTTCCCCACGCCGACTGGGAGTACTTCCTCGACCAGGTCGTGAGCGGCAGAACCGTCTTCAGACGCCTGCACGCCACCTTCCTCCACGACGGCGGCTTCACCCTCACCGACACCGCCATCCCCAACGCCCCCACCCTGACCTACACCAAGGCCGAATGGGACGCCTTCCATGCGGGCGCCCTGGCCGGTGAGCTAAGGGGCGACCAGCCGCGCGGCGTCCTCGTCTCCGCGTAGACAGCACCAGTCTCTTCGCAGCCAAGGCAACCCCAGGCTCACCTCCGCGTGCGCAGAGCTTGGATGACCGGTGGGCAAACCCACTCACCATAAGTCCCTTCACCTCCGCGTGCGCGGAGCCCGAGACGCGGGGCCGACCAGCGGACGAGAGATGTGCATCCACGGAACCGGGTCATGCCGACGAACGGGACCCAGGTCGCAGAAACCTTCCCACCTGTCAGCCAGCAGGCGCACCTGCGTCGACTTGCCGCTGTTGTCCGGTCCGTTGAGGCTGACGAAGCCGGTCACGGAACCTACTCGTCTCCCTCACGGGTCTCGTCGATCTGGCTCAGCAGGGCCAGAAGGCCATGGACGTTCGCTTGGGCGAACTCGGCGAGCCGGGATGGCAGGAGACGGACCTCCGAGAGGGCGGCGCGTGTGGCAGGAACCCTGACCACCTCGTAGGTCCCGCGTCCGGGCTCGGTGAACTCAGCCCCGGTACGGCGGGTCAGGTTCATGGAGACCAACCGGGCAACAAAGACGTGCTGGAGGCCCACGCCTCCGGGAAGGTCGTCGGTGATGAGAAGGACCTGGCGGACCTGGTCGATCTTTCCACCGAGTTCCTCGAGGACCTCCCGATGCAGCGCTGCCTCGGCATCAGCGTCTTCCGGCTCCAGCCGACCTCCCACAGAGGTCCAGTAAGGCTCCTGTTCCGGTTTGGTGCGTTTGAAGAGCACCAGTCGCCCCTCGCTGTCGAGCAGGAGGGCACGGGCGCTCTGTTTGACGATCTCGTTCATGTCCCCTCATTCCTTAATCGTGTGTTCGCGGTGGAAGGCAGGTTCAGTAGGGTTGCCCCCTCCTGAAGCCAAGCCTCACAGGATGCTCCACTGCGTCTCTGCTTCCTCACGGAACCCGGTGATCCGTCGGCGCACCTCGGCAAGACTGCCCGGCGTATGGTGGGCCTTGCGGGCGTTCGTGGCGACCATCCGCAGCTCTCGTAGATCACGCAGCACTGGGTAACCTGACCAGCTGGTCACGCCGAACCCGTAGGCGTCGGCGAACGCCCGATAGTGGGTCGCGCCGTGCCCGAACCGCTGCCAGCTTCCGCGGCCCATCCCCACGTGCGTGGGGCTCACCCACGGCGGAGCCGGAGGAGGAGGACGCCCGCGGTCCATCCCCACATGCGTGGGGCTCACCCCCCGACGTCAAGGTCACCATCGACCACGTCCGGTCCATCCCCACGTGCGTGGGGCTCACGCGGCCTTGCCCTCCGGGGAGAGCTCGCGGCCCGGTCCATCCCCACGTGCGTGGGGCTCACGTTCCCCGAAAGCCGCTCACGTGCGGCTACTGCGGTCCATCCCCACGTGCGTGGGGCTCACCAGGGGCTCCAGCAGAAGAGTTTCGTAGGCCTGCGGTCCATCCCCACGTGCGTGGGGCTCACCCCGACAGGGTTCGCGAAGAAGGGAAAGAAGTCGGCAGGGGTGCAACGGCAGTACTCCGGCACCCTGGGCAGGATCGACAACTGTCAGATCGGTACCTTCCTCGCCTATGCCAACAGCACCGGCGACCGAGTCCTGATCGACCGGGAACTCTATATGCCCGCCGCTTCCTGGTGCGAGAACCCCCAGCGCCGGGCCGAGGCGCGCGTGCCCCAGGACCTGACCTTCGCGACCCGCCCGCAGCAGGTCCAAGCCATGATCGGCCGGGCCATGGCGGCCGCTGTGCCGTTCGCGTGGTTCGCCGCTGACGAGGAGTTCGGCCAGAGCCCAGGCCTGCGCGCCTTCCTGGAAGAAGAGGACACCGCCTATTGCATGGCGGTGCCCAAGAACACCGACCGTGCCTCGTTCTGCACGAGCAGGTATTCCAAGGACACCGTCGAACTCCTCGCCCGCGATCTGGCGCCCAGCGCCTGGCACAGGCGCTCGTGTGGAATCGGCGCGAAGGGTTTTCGTGTCTATGACTGGGCGCTGGTCGAGTCCGGCGCCACGGGCCACCAGTACGTGTTCCGCCGCAACACCGGTGATGGGGAGGTGGCGTATTTCCACTGCTACAACCCGCGTGGCCACGACGTGTGTGAACTGGTCCGTGTCATCGGCTCCAGGTGGCCGATCGAGGAGTGCTTCGAGGCCGCCAAACAAGAAGCCGGACTCGACCAGTACCAGTTCAGGCTCTATCCCGCCTGGTATCGGCATGTCACCCTGGCGATGCTCGCCCTGGCTTTCCTCGCCGTTTTGCGGCACGAGTCCAAAAAGGGGGGCCGCGCACCTGTGCAGGAGCGGTCACATGTCCCGCATCAGGGCACGAACCATCCCAGAGCGGCGGAGGCCGACCCCGGCGGTCGCATCACCGGCTGATCAGGCTGGCCCTGGGCGAGATCCGCCGCTTGTTCAACTTGATCGGCAAGGATGATCAGGCTGTTGAGCTGGGGCTTTACTGGTCGGCCCACCGGCGTGCCCATCAGGCCGCAGCGCGCAGGCACCACTTCAAGCGGCGCCTGCGCCTGCAAGTCATGCAGATCTAGCTATGTAGTACTAGGCGGCTCCGGTCCATCCCAAACTGACAGAGAGGGCCGCGTGCGCGGGGCTCACGGGCATGTGCTGGCAGAGGCCGGATGGCGTGTCGGTCCATCCCCGCGTGCGCGGGGCTCACTCCGGCCGCGGCGCCTCCGGTGCCGGTCCGGCCGGTCCATCCCCGCGTGCGCGGGGCTCACTCCGGCCGCGGCGCCTCCGGTGCCGGTCCGGCCGGTCCATCCCCGCGTGCGCGGGGCTCACCTTAACGACCTGCGACAACGTGGGGCGTTATCTCCGCGAGACCTACTGGCCAGTTAAGAAATGGCCGACCTCAGCCATCTCCTCAAAAACCCCGCGAAAAGTCCCGCCCCGGCGCTAACTTCGCCTCACACCATGCTCTCATGACCGCTGGAGCACACCAGGATGGCCGCCGATCCCCCGATCTCCCCAATTCCGCTGATGACCCGGCCTACATCGACCTCGACCTCTGGGCCAAAGAACGCCATCTCCACGGCCACCGGTACCCCTACGCCCTCGACGCCACCGCGTTGCCAAGGTCCTCGACTGGCGCGGATGAGGCCCGGCACTCCCACCACACGGCAGGGCGGATGCGGTGACCGCATCCGCCCTGTCCGCGCTACAGCCGCTGGGGCGCCTCGATACCGAGGAGGTCCAGGCCCCGCTCCAGCACGGCCGCGGTGTGCGCGGCCAACGCGAGCCGAGAATCACGGACCTGTCCCTCGGACTTGAGCACTGGGCAGTTCTCGTAGAACGAGCTGAACTGCGTGGCCAGCTCGAACAGGTACGTGGCCAACCGGTGCGGCTGGAGGTGGTCCAAGGCGGTCTGCACCGCGCCGGGGAAGCGCGACAGCGCCAACACCAGGTCGCGCTCGGCCTGCTCGGTCAGGACCACCGCAGCACCCAGCGCGGGTGCCTGCTCGGCACGGCGCATGATGGAGCGGATGCGTGCGAGCGCGTACTGGAGGTAGACGGCGGTGTTACCGTCCATGGCCAGCATCCGGTCCCAGTTGAACTGGTAGTCCTTGACCCGGTCAGTGGACAGGTCGGCGTACTTGATGGCGCCGATGCCGACCGCGCGGGCGATCTCGGCACGCTCCGCCTCGGTCAGGTCGGTGCGGTCGGCGACGATCGCGGCGGCCCGTTCCACGCCCTCGTTCAGCAGGTCGGTGAGCTTGAGGGAGGCTCCGGCGCGGGTGCGCAGGATCCGGCCGTCCTCACCCAGGACGCTGCCGAACCCGACGTGGGTGGTGGCGGTCTCCGCACTGATCCACTCGGCCTTGCGTGCGGCGGTGAAGATCAGCGCGAAGTGCTGGGCCTGCGGGGAGCCGACCACGTAGATGAGGTGGTCGCCCTTGAGGTCCTGGGCGCGGTAGCGGATGGTGGCCAGGTCGGTGGCGTCGTAGCCGAACCCGCCGTCGCGTTTGCGCACGATCAGCGGCAGCGGGTTGCCCTCGCGGCCGGTGAAGCCGTCGAGGAACACGCACAGGGCGCCTTCGCTGACCTGGGCCAGGCCCCGGCGGGTGAGTTCGTCGGCGACGTCGTTGAGCCAGGGCTGGTAGGAGCTCTCGCCCTTGTAGTCCTCAGGGGTGAGCTTGACGCCGAGCAGGTCGTAGACGGCTTCGATGTGGTGCTTGGACTCGGTGAGCAGCCGCTCCCACAGGGTCAGGGTGTCGGCGTCTCCGGCCTGGAGGGCGACCACGCGGGCGCGGGCCCGGTCGGCGAACCCCTCGACGTTGTCGAACTTCTCCCGCGCCTGCTGGTAGAAGACGTTGAGGTCGCTGATGCTGAAGTGCTGCTCGTCAAGGCCCTCGTCGACCAGGTGCTCCACGAGCATGCCGAACGGCGTTCCCCAGTCCCCGAGGTGGTTCTGGCGGATCACCTCGTGTCCGGCGAACTCCAGGAAGCGGACCAGCGCGTCACCGATGATGGTGGAGCGCAGGTGGCCGACGTGCATCTCCTTGGCCATATTCGGCGAGGAGTAGTCGATGATGACGCGTCGCGGGGCTCCGGGCTGATAGCCGAGCCGGGGGTCGGCGGCCAGGGCCTCGGCGCGCTCTTGCAGCCAGGTGTCGGAGAGGGTGATGTTGATGAACCCGGGTCCGGCGACCTCAACGCTCTGGGCCATGTCACCGAGGTCGAGGTGGGCGACGATCTCGTCGGCGACCTCGCGGGAACGTCGTCGCAGGGTCTTGGCCAGCGCCATCGCGGCGTTGACCTGGTAGTCCACGCCCTCGCGCTGGGAGGGTCGGACCACCGCCTGCTCGACCGTGCAGGCCACGTCGAACGCGGCGCTGACGGCAGCAACGACACGCTGCCCGAGATCGTCTCCGATGTCCCCTGTCACAACATTCCTTACCTTTTGTCGGTAGTCATCCCTGGTCTGAGTTCCGGGGATGTGTCAAGTCTGCCACGGTGACCGGCCCGTTCAGCCGAGGTGTTCGCCGGAGTCGACGTGGATGATCTGTCCGGTGACCGAGACCGCTTTCTCCAGGAAGAGCAGTGCGGCGACGACGTCGGCGGGCCGTGCGGGGCGTCCCAACGGGCTGCGTTGGCGGGCCAGTTCGCGCAGGTGGGTTTCGTCGCGGCCGGGCGGAGGCAGCAGCAGGCCGGGGGCGATGGCGTTGACGCGCACGTGCGGGGCCAGGCGCCGGGCGGCCAGGAGGGTGTGGGCGGCCAGGGCGTACTTGGACACCTCGTATCCGGGTCTGGTGCCGTCCAGTAGGGCGAGGCGGGCGTCGAGCATGTTCACCACGTGCCCGTCCTCATCGGGCAGAGCTGCTCGTAGGACGGCCGGGGCGAACAGGTGGACCCGTAGCCCTTCCTCCAGAAGGCCGAGGTCATCGATTCCGTGCGGAGGCGGAAACGGGGAGGCGTTGTTGACCACCAGGTGCGGAGGGCACGGTCCCGTACGCAGACGGTGCGCCCAGGAGCGCACCGCTTCGGTGTCGGCCAGGTCCACGCGGTGGGTGCGCACAGGAACCCCGGTTTCCGCTTGCAGGACCCTGGCCAGCGGCGCGGGGTCGCTGGTGTGGGCGTGCAGGTGCAGCCCGTACCCGTGGGCGGCCAACCCACGGGCCAGGTGCGCGCCCGTGCGCTGCGCCGCCCCGGTGACGAGGGCCCACCGTCGCTCACCCGACACCGGCGCCCTCGTTCGTGTGCTGGGCGCGGGCGCGCCGTTGACGCCGGTGGGCGTGGACGAAGTCTGTGTACACCGCAGGTGATCCGCCGACGTGACGCATCGGGGCGACGAGCCGGGAGAGCTTGCCGTACTCGGTGTGGGTCAGCGTGTGGAGCCGGTAGGCGACGAATAGGCCTTGGGCTGGGTCGTGGGTGAGACCGGCCAGGCCTTGTTTGGCTCCCTCGTTCAGGTACAGCCACGGCGGTCGGGGGGTGGCCGCGTAGGCGGCGCGTACCGCCGTCAGCAGGCCCGCGGAGGGCGGTGTGGAGAACAGCGGCATGACGTCGATGTCACTGAGGAACGGGTGCCAAACACCCTCGGGTGCCAGAGGCAGGGAGCCGGTCAGCGCCAATGCCACACGTTCCCGCGCGCCCGCAGGAAGCCGTTGGCCCAAGTCGTGGACGATGCCCATGTGCCGGGCGTATTCGGCGTCGGCCTCGGCGTCGGTATACCGGGAGGCCAGCTGGCAGAACAGTTTCTTGACTGTCTGCTCCGTCTCCCAGCCTGGCCGGAGGGGAACACGCAGTGCCTCCTCCAACAGCTCCTCCGCCCGGGCCCGGTTGAGCTGTCCACCGGACAGGACACGGTTGAACGCCCGGATCTGACGTGCGGCCGAGCCCTGGGAGCCTCGGACCAGGAGCTGGGCTACGGCAACCAGGAGAGCGCTGGCCAATTCAGGACGTACCGCGCCCGGGGTGCGGCGCAGGTCGTCGGCGTAGAGCCGCAATTCCTCCCTGAGTTCGCTGAAGTCCGGCGGGAAGGCGTCCCATGGTTCCTGCCCCTCCGGCCGGGCCGCACCGTAGGTGTCCTTCGAAACCAGGGTGATGAAACCGGGATCAGCCGCGCTCATGAGGGCAATCTCCTCGGCGGTCCAGGCCAGGTAGGCGCCCAGGCCCCACTCGCACAGGAGCTTGCCCTGGGCTGCGTAGTTGGCGACCTGGTCGGCTGCACGCCGACGCATCGCCTCCTCGCCGTCTCCCCGGCCCGTCGTTCGCTCGAACCGGCGCCGTTTGGCGATCTCGCCTCCGAAGGCGCGGCGGAGCGCGCTGTCCATGGGACCGGCACTGACACGGCACCGGTGAGCAAGGGGCGCCACCTCGCTCTCGTAGTCGCAACCCTCCCCCGCCGTCAGCCGCGACCACAGCGCGACCCGACAGGAGATCGGACCTCCGTCCAGGACCGCAGTGAGCGAGGAACGCAGCTCTGGCCACAGATCGGCGACCGCCGTCGCACCAGGGGGCAGCATCCAGCTACGGGACACCGCCAGGTCATCGACCACGACGAGAATCTCCTCGACCCCGCGTCGACGCAGCTCGCGGACCGTACGAGGTGAACGCGTCAGCTCGGCCAACTGGAACACCGGATGACGCTGCTCGGTACCGTCCAGGGAGGCCAGCACCAACTCGGAGGTCGGTACGAAGTGGCCTCCCCGACGCCGACAGGGCACGCACACGATCGCCATCGCTCGCGTCCCCCAGGCCATCACGTCATCACCCCGTCCGCGAGCGAGTCGACCCGCTCCAGGTGAGATGCGTCCAGGCGCGCGGCCAGGTCGGCATAGGACACCTCCAGGCGCGGGTGAATGTGCTCACCCGTCAGTTCGGCCAGCGGTACCGCGGCGTGCGCGAACCGTTCGATGTCGGGATGCGGCACGGTGAAGGAACCGACCCGTCCGTGGAGATGACCGGCGGTCAGGATGTCCAGGTCCAGGGTGCGCGAGGCCCACGGTCCTGCTTCCCGCTGGCGCCCCTGTTCGGCCTCGGTCTCCTCCAACAGCGCCTTGAGTTCGAACAGTGTCCCCTCCCACCGCAGGCGGACGGCGAGGTTGAGAAAGTCCGGAGCTCCCAGTGGGAGGCCGATCGCCGGGGAGCGGTAGACGGCGGAGGTGTCCACCACCAGCGCGCGCTGGTGCAGGGTGTCCAGGGCCGCGGCGACGTGGCGGGCGGGGTCGAGGTTGGAGCCCACCCCGACCACGAGCGGATCCAGGGCAGCGGTCACCGCGCGGCACCTCCCAGCGCGAAGAACTCGGCCCGGGTGCGCTCGTCGTTCAGGATCTCGCCGCGCAGGGACGAGGTGACGGTCGTGGTCCCCGGGACCTGGACTCCGCGCAGCGTCATGCAGGTGTGCTCGGCGCGCAGCACCACACCTACCCCCTTGGGGGAGAGGTGCTCGTCCAACCACACGGCGATCTGCTTGGTCAGACGCTCCTGCACCTGGGGGCGGCGCGAGAACAACTCCACCACCCGGGCGAGCTTCGACAACCCAACGATCCTGTCCCCCGGCAGATAGCCGACCGTGGCCGTACCGGTGAAGGGCAGGGCGTGGTGCTCGCACAGGCTCACGAAAGAGATGTCGCGCTGAAGGAGCAGCTCGTCGTAGTCCTCGTCGTTGGGGAACGTGGTCAGGTCGAACTCGCGGGGGGTGAGCAGTTCGCGGTAGGCGTTGACCATCCGCTCCGGAGTGCGTTTGGTCGACTCGGCGGACACGTCCAGCCCAAACGCGGTAAGCAACGCGGCTGCGGCACTGGTCGCTCGCGTCACGTCAACGGCGGATCCGCCTCCTTCACCGCACGATGGTCCGCCGCTCCTGACGGTTTCGGCGCTCATACGGTCACCGCCTCGGGCCGCGAGGCCTGCCCGGTGAACGGGGAGTGGAAATCCTGCGGGGCTCGCTCGATCACCACACCCACACTGTCGGCGAACCGCAGGGCACCGGGTTTGTGGACGCGCACCCTCACGTGGGGTGCGCCGTGGTCGATGACGACGATGCGGGCGATCTCGGTGGCCAGCGCTTCGACGGTGTTCCAGGCGTGTTCGGCCTGTACCGCACGGATGATCGCCTTGGTGGGGGTGCGGTAGTTCCACGCGTCCTCCAGGCGATCACTGCGCGCGGCCTGGCGCGTGTTCGTCCGGATGCGCAGATCGATCACCACGTCGCTGCGGTCACGGCGTTCCTCGTCGCTACAGCCGATGACACAGCGCAGTCGCAGACCGTCAATTTCGATCTCGTCCATGGCTCTCCGTCAAGTTTCTGGGGGTTGGCAGAGCGGGACCCGACACCCGGTGCGTAGAAAGGACATCCGGTGTAGGGGACGAGCAACATTACGGAGATTCCGTTGTGTTCCTTCCAGCCACCAGCAGGGCCTAGCGCAGAGCTAGGAAACCGAGCAACCAGGCAAAACAAAGGCTGCTTGTGTGAAATCCTTAGCGGTGTAATGATGTTCGGTCTGCTTGGCTTCAGAGGGCGCCGAAGGAAGATGACGCTGCTTCACGAGAACCAAAGAAACGCAGAGAGGATGTCGAATATGTCTGTTTCATCCAGGGATTCGATCGTGTAGTCGGCTCCCGCGCTCTGAAGTTCCTGAACAGGACTCGCCCCCGAGGCAACCCCGATGACACGCACACCTGCGAGGTGTCCGGCCTCAACGTCCCGAGGAGTGTCCCCGATGAGAATGATGTCGGAAGCCGGAAAGGCCTCTCCGAGCTTGGCCTCGGACCGCTGGCGTGCGAAACCGACAAGAGCGGACCGGTTCACGTCGTCGTCTCCGTAAGCACCGATGTCGAGGTCGAGCCAACGGTCGAGCCCGAACACGGCAAGCTTGACCTCGGCCGCACCTCTGGTGTTCCCCGTGAGCACACTCTGGATGATGTTCGGCTGATGACCCAGCGCTTCCAGTGTTCGTTCCACCCCGGGCAGAATGCGTCCCCGCATCCGCAGCTCCTCCGCGTGCTGGCGGTAGGCAGCGACCTGCGCCCGCGCGAAGCGCTCGAAGAGGCCTTCGTCCGGGCACCGTATGCCGTTGAGGTGGAGGGTCTCCTCCAGGAGGACTGGTTCGGTATGGCCCAAGGCTGTGGCCATACCAGCGGACATGGGCTGACCGGTTGCGATTTCGAACGCTTCGGCGAAAACCTTGCTGCCGACACCCCTCGTTTCGAGCAAGGTGTGGTCGACGTCCCAGAGTACGAACAGGTGATTGGACATCATGTCTCCGAATGGGGAAGAAGGGGTCGACAGCCGGGGAGGCCGTTCTACTATGGGCTCCTCATCCACGCTCCACCGTGAAGGGCTTACCGATGTCTCTGGGGAAGACGTTCGCACGGCGGTTGCGATGGCACCGTTCGCGCCAGGGCAAGTCCCAAGCGGTCATAGCGGGGCTTGCTGGGCTAAACCCCGAATACGTCGGCCAGATAGAACGTGGGAACCGTACTCCGTCACTCGACACGGTCGAAGCCCTGGCCACAGCTCTTTCGGTCCCGGTGGCGCAGCTCCTCACCGGAACCGAGGAACCCACTGACGTGCCGGCAGAGGACCAACTCGCTTCGGACCTGCATCATGCCCTCCACGCGAGTTCCACAGATAGGGGTCAACAGGGGCTTCGGCTTTCTGATCTGCGTGAACGTGTCGATCACGCATGGAATGTATGGCAGGGGGCACCGGATCGCTACAGTCGCATCTTTCCTCTCATCGCGCCTTTGATCAGGGAAGTTACCCAGTATTGCTCTCAATCCACAGATTCGGACGACCAGCGTCTGGCCGCTGATGCCTACGGGCTCCTGCGGACCGTGGCACGCAGGACCAACCGTAAGGAGCTCGCACTCCTGGCAGCTGACCGGGGAATCCGCGCGGCCGAGCGATCGTGCGATCCCGTTCGGCTGGCGACAGCTCGCTGGAACAGCAGTCACGCCCTCCTCGCCCTTGGAGAGCACGGCGCCGCGCAGGAGGTCGCGCTCGACGCCATTTCCCAGGTGTCCTCGACCCAGAACCGTGGTGCCGGAGCGATCAGAGGTGCCTTGTGGCTGACAGCAGCGGTAGCCCAGGCCCGCTCAGGGGACAAGTTCACGGCGTTGGAATGGATCAACGACCAGGCGGCGCCCCTGGCCGAGAAGACCGGTGAGACCAACGTGGGGAGGACCTGTTTCGGTCCCTCCAACGTGGCCCTGCACGCGGTCAGTATCGAACTGGAGGACGGTCAGGCCGCGTCGGCTCTGACCCTGGCGGACCGGATCGACACCTCTCCCCTCGCCTCCCGTGAACGCCACACCACGTGGTCCCTGGACCTGGCGCGTGGCCACATCCTCCGCTTCGACCCCGGGGCGGCGATGCTGTACCTGTTGCAGGCGGAGACGACCGGCGCGGAGGACCTGCGTTACAACAGCGACGCGCACGACACGCTACGGCGAGTTCTACGCCAGGCCCGGCCTTCCATCCGTACCCAAGCTGTCGGGTTGACCAGGCGCCTGGGTATCGAGGAAGTCATCCTCGCTGGTTGAGGGCCTTCCTAACTCCTGGTTTGTCCTCGCCGTGAGCACGCCGAGTCTCAGGCGGCCCGGTACGAAACATCCTCCTGCCATGGCCCATCTCCACGTGTGTGGAGCTCACCTGGTGACGCCTGGGCCAAGCTCGGTTCCCTGCGCCCACCCGTGACCCCACCCACCGGGCCCGCGCTTAAGGAGGCGGTCTCGGCCCTGCGTCGTCTGATGAACGCCGACGCCGCTGCGCGGCCCAACGCCGAACCCGGCTGGGCCGAACGCGTGGACGCCTTCATCGACGCCGGACACCAGCTCAGGGGCTTGGCCGACCGCGGGCAGCTCACACGCGGTCTGCGCGGGGTCCTGGCCCACCACATGGTCTTCGCCTTCAACCGCGCCGGGGTTCCCGCCGACGAGCAGGCCGCGACCGCCTGGCTGGGTCATCACATCGCCTTCGCCGACCTACAGGAGGCCGACGTGTCCACCCGAACATCGGCCTCACCGAGCTCTACCTTGAACCGAATGGAGAACACCCTGACTTCCGCGACTTCCGCCACCGACCCCGCCGAGCTGCGCCGAGCACTCGTGACCCGCCTGGCCGACACCGGCCGCCTACGCTCCCCGGAGGTCATCGCCGCCTTCCAGGCCACCGAACGCCACCGGTTCCTGCCCGGCGTCGACCCTGAAACCGCCTACGTCGAGGACGCCGTGCCCATCAAGCACGACGAGACGGACACGATGATCTCCTGCATCTCCGCGCCCTCGATCGTGGCCACCCAGCTGGAGCAACTGGGCGCCGAACCCGGCCACAGGGTCTTGGAAGCCGGAGCAGCCACCGGCTACAACGCGGCGCTCTTGGGCCGTCTGGTGGGCCCCCAGGGTCACGTGTGGACCATGGACATCGACCAAGACCTCGTCGACAACGCCCATGCGAACCTCGCCGCTGCCGGAGCTTCGAACGTGAGCGTGGTGCTGGCCGACGGCGCGGCTGGGCTGCCCGAGCACGCACCCTTCGACCGCATCCAGTTCACCGTCGGCGCCGGTGACGTCCCGGTGAAGCTCCTGGAACAGCTCGCTCCCGACGGACGCCTGGTCCTGCCGATGCGGATCCGCGGCAGCATCTCCCGCAGCTTCGCCTTCGAACGCGACGGCGACACCTGGAAGACCACCTCGTGCGAGATGGCCACGTTCGTGCCCCTGCGCAAGGGCGTGTGTGACGACATCTACACCCGCGTGACCATGACCGGTGAAGGAAACGTGCACCTGGAGACCTTCAGCGAGCAGGACGTGGACCACGAGGCGCTGCGCACCGTGCTGGACCAGGAGCAGACCAAGGTCTACACCGGAGTGAAACTGCGCGGGGATGGAAACTGGGAGTGGCTGTACCTGTACCTGGCCTGCGTGCTGCCCAACGGGCTGTCCCGCATGCCCGGCTCCCGTCCCGGCTTCGCCCCGCACTTCGGCTGGGGCGCGATGGCAGCCCTGGACGGTGGCAGCCTGGCCTACTTCACCATCCGCGAAGGCGAGGACGACCAGGGCCGGTTCTGGGAGATCGGCGTCATCGGCCATGGTCCGTGCGCCGCCGAACTCACCGAGCAGGTCGTCACCGAGGTCGGTGCCTGGGACTCCGGTTGGGGCAACAGCGCGCCCGCCCCCACCTTCCGCATGGCAGTCGGTGCGGCCCGCACCAAATTGATGGCTACCGACCCGCGGCTGGTCATCGACAAGCCCCACAGCCGCCTGGTCATCGACTGGCCGCGCCGGAGCTAGGACGATGATCCCCTGATCGCCAGTCGTATCCCGCTGGTGCGCCGCCCCAAAGCCCCTGCGCTACCACTGAACGAGCGCATCAACCACCTCACAGGGCTGGCCGTCGAGCCCGCTGGCGCGAGCCACCACGACCTGGTGACCCGCGCCAGCGGGGTCCTCAACTACGCCGCCCTGGTCGCCTCCGACCTTGGAATGCCCGGCCTGGCCGCGGACCTGTGCTGGAGACAGCACCACGTCTTCGCCGGCGCCGAGTACCTCACTGGCGACACCGCCGTCATGGCGCTCATGCCCCTGGTCAACATCTCCCAGTTGCTCACGCGAAGGCGCCTACGACGTACTCCACAGGCTCTACCGGGCCGCCCGACAACGCGGCACAGCCCATATCCGCGGACATGCCGTCGTCTGAGGCACCCGTCCTCTCGCGCAGGCGGCGCTATCTAAGCCGTGGAACCACTCTTCATCGGCCCGACCCAGGTGGACACCCTGGTGGAAAGTCGATCTGCCAGAGCCAAGGGCTCTTGTGTGCACCTCGGGGTTTCAGCAGTCGAACCGGACAGCAGGGCGGGACTGGCGGAGGGCGGACTGGGTCCACTGCACCAGCACCGCACAGGTCTGGATAAGTTCGGCGCGCAACTCCTCATCGGTGGCGGCGGCACGGGCCTCACACAGCTCCTCATAAGCCAGGTCCCACCAGGTCAGATCGGCCCCGGCCTGGTCAACCCGGGCCTTGGCCCGTGTGGCTTGGGCGCTGTGCTCTAGCCCGGCCCCCGCGGGCAGGTTCTGGATGCCGTACAGGCTCTGTTGGCGTCGCCGTTCCTGGGCGATCTCCTCAAGGAGACGGTCCAGGGATCCGGATGCCCCGGCATCGCCCAACACCGCCTCTTGTGCTGCGGACTGCTGCCGGGTGGGGAAAGGTGGGGGTCTGGTGGTGGGAGAAGGGCTCGCCGAGCAGGAAGTGGGCGATGACCTGGGCGCAGTAGCCGACCGTGTCCCGAGGGAGCTGGTGGGCGGGGAACCAGGCGAGTTCGGCGTGCTTGTGGGGTTCGCGGTTGGCGACGGCGCCGTCCCAGCTTCTGCACACGAAGAAGAAGTGCACCCAGCCGTCGTCCTCGTGACTGTGGAGCACGTGCGCGAACTCCAGGTCCGCGGGGCAGATCCGAACGCCGAGCTCCTCCTCGCACTCACGCACCGCCGCGGTGACGACGTCCTCCCCCGCCTCGACCTTCCCAGCCACGCTGGCGTGCCACATCCCCGGGGCGTAGACGTTGCCGGAGGAGCGGCGCACCATCAGCACCTTGCCACCTTCGAGGAGAAGCACGTGCGCGCTCAACGACGGCGTGGTCGGACCGCCATGGTTCTCGAACGTTTGTTTGATTATGGGCCAATCCTGTCGCGGCCGTGGCAGCGCCGGGTTCGGGACCATCCCCGCGTGCGCGGGGCTCACACCACCCGGTAAGGCTTGTGGTTCATGAGGTCCGGTCCATCCCCGCGTGCGCGGGGCTCACCGACGGCGGCCCCGCCGGGGACGTCACCGCGGAGGTCCATCCCCACGTGCGTGGGACTCACGGGTCCGGGCCGCTACGACGGCCCCCGGCTCACGGCCCATCCCCACGTGCGTGGGGCTCACACACCCATCACCGCTGAGCAGTCACTGTTCACCGGTCCATCCCCACGTGCGTGGGGCTCACCAACCATAGGGGGCCGCGCAGGAGCCGGACCTCGGTCCATCCCCACGTGCGTGGGGCTCACAAGTACTGGGCGCGCCTGCTGCCCCCGGTCGGCGGTCCATCCCCGCGTGCGCGGGGCTCACTCGTAGTTGGGCTGGGAGAGCACGCGCCCGGCCGGTCCATCCCCGCGTGCGCGGGGCTCACCCGGTCGGCTCTGGGTGCTCGACGGTGGCGACCGGTCCATCCCCGCGTGCGCGGGGCTCACCGTCGATGAGTCGACGCAGGATGTGCGAGTCCCGGTCCATCCCCGCGTGCGCGGGGCTCACTCGTGACCCCGGCGCCGTTCCATCTCGCGGAGCGGTCCATCCCCGCGTGCGCGGGGCTCACGCGACCGCCTCACGGGCCTCGGCGAGGATGTCCGGTCCATCCCCGCGTGCGCGGGGCTCACCGGCCGGATGCGCAGGCCCCTAGGTGGGAGAGCGGTCCATCCCCGCGTGCGCGGGGCTCACCCGCGGCCGTGCTCGGCGTCTGCGGCACAGGCCGGTCCATCCCCGCGTGCGCGGGGCTCACTGGCGGCGCTGGAAACGCGGATGGAAGAGGGCGGTCCATCCCCGCGTGCGCGGGGCTCACAAGTCCGAAATGGCTACGCTGTTCCTGAAGCACGGTCCATCCCCGCGTGCGCGGGGCTCACATCGCGTGGCCGGTCACGGTCGATGCCGGAATCGGTCCATCCCCGCGTGCGCGGGGCTCACGCTTAACGACCTGCGACAACGCGGGGCGTTATCTCCACGAGACCTACTAGCCAGACCAGAAATGACCAACCTCGACCATCCCGCGAAAAACCCCGCCCCAACGCTAACTTCACCTCACACCATTGGCCGAGCAGGTCCTGCCCAGCGGTCAGGCGCACCGGCACCCGCTCCCCCGGTTCGAACCGCCGCAGCACAGCGCTGCTGTCACAGCAGGCGGGACGACAGGGGCAACCGGAGGAGGGCAACCGGAAACGGTGTAGCCCCTGCTGCGCCCCCGGAGAGCGCACCTGCCGCGACTACGGGAATACGTTCACCCGTCTCAAACGCAGTCGCCCGCCGGTCCTGTGCCCGCAATGCCGAGGGTGAGGGCCCGGTAATCGCTTCAGATCCAGATGACGGACTGTTCCGCTGGATGAGATGAGCAAGAAAAGGGATAGCTGACAGGCTTTCCCTCTTCTCGTGCCCCTCGAGCTTCGACGTCCTTCGGAACCCTTCCCCGTTTTCATGGCCCCCGACCTGCGGCGCTACACCACCTCTGCACGCAACCACCCCTCCGAGCTCTTCAAGGCACGTGCCGTGCATCACATTAGTCCTACGAAAGGCTTCTAACTGCAACAACGCCTTGCACACAAACCAGGCTTTCGGGCCCCGCGTACCGACTCCTGTACACGCCCACCGCCAGTTCCGCTCACTCCTGATCAGAACCAGGTCCGACGGGTATACGTGTCAGCTTGAGCCACGCGCCCACCCGGTCACGCACGTCGGTGTCCTCCACCGTCACGGTCCTGCTCCCGTCGGGCTTGATGGCACGACCCTCCGCCCGCACCCGCACTCCGCCGCCTTTGGGCAGGAACGGGTTGAGGAAGGCGAAGGAGAACAGCCGGACCTCCTCCCCTTCGCCTCCGACGAACCGCAGCCACAGCGGCGAGGCCCGGCGTGCGTGTTCCCCGTCCTGGAAGACGTTCACGACGGCGTCGCTCTGGTAGTTCACCGGCAGCCCGAGCGCTCCCAGAGGGAAGCGTGTGTCCCGGCCATGGACGACCGTGTGGTGTTCGGGGGTCTTGATCTTCGGCTCGTAGTTCTTCTTGGTGTGCGGGTGGTCCCTGCTGGCGCGGAACCGCCGGTACAGCTCACCGCTCTCAGTCGCCACCTCCTGCCACGTGTCACCGTGCGGCCCGCCCAGGACCGCGGTGGTGTTGTCCTGTCCCAGCGCCGGGTAGACGGGCGCCCGGCCATGGGCGTCATCCGCTGGGACAGGCATGACCTTCCACAGCAGGTCGGCACATTCCCTGATCGGTCCGGTCAGGGGCAGGTGGTCCAACTCCTGGTAGTGGGCCAGCCGAGGGGTGTTGGGGCTGTGCTCTCGCCACGGGCCGGGCAGATCGTCGCCGTCCTCGTGGGTGAGCCGGACGCCGCCGAAACCCTTGCGGGTGCGCGCACCGAACCCCCCATAGGTGCAGGCCAGCCACAGGGAGGCCAGGAACAGCGCATCCACTTCCTCGTTCCCGCTGAAGCCGATCCGCAGGACGAAGGAGTGGCCCGGCCGTGTGTAAGGGCGGGTGAGCAGCACCCTCTTGGTCGAGCTGTCGTACCGGGTGAGTCCCTGCCCGAGTAGGTAGCCCACCCACTTGCCGTGGTCGCCGCTGATGAGCGTGCTAGGCCCGGGTTTGACCAGCATGTTCCCGGTGGGCTGCCCGGACAGGCGTATCCGCACCGGGCTGGCCCGGCGGGTGCTGCCGAACACCGCCTGCTCGGCCCGGGCCAGTGCCGTGACGTCGTTGCCCGCGCGGGTGGCGGCCAGGGCCCGGAACCAGTGGTGCATCGTGCCGCGTAGGGAGGAGGCGTGCAGCCCGGTTGTGGGGTCGTCACCGTTGAACAGCGGCGTAGTCACCATCAGGCGGAAGGTCGTCCATGCCACGGGGTTCCTACCTTTCGTTGCGCCAGCGCCGGTGGGCCAGGGGCGCGGTGATGGGTTGGTCGTCCCACAGGATCTGGGAGAAGACCCCTGCCGCCAGGCACCAGGCGGTGGCGGCCACCAGAATCGCCAGGGGGTCGGGTGCTGACGGATCCTGTTCGGTCCCGTCCGTCTGGGTGCCCGTGGGCTGCTCAGCAGCGGCGACTGGTTCTTCGCTGGCGGAGGCGTCCGGGCCGTACCAGACAGCGGTGAGCTTGCCGCCTTCTTCGGAGAAGACCGGTGCGATGACGGCCATGCCCAGCAGAGCCACCAGGAAGGCATGCGCCAGGCCGGTGAAAGTCACCGAGGCGGCGCGGCCGAGCACGCGCCTCGCGTCCTTCCAACGCTCAGTCTTCCCGGCCTGGGACTGTCCGGAGTTGTGGTTGCGCGCCTCCACGAGCAGGTAGCCGAAGGACGCCCCCACCAGCAACAGGGACAGACCGAGGAGCTGCCCGCCGACGGAAACCGACGTCCACCAGTCCGGGTGCAGCGCCACGAGCACGATCAGGCCCACCGCCGCCGCGGCAGGCAGGCGCAGCATGAGCGGCATGGCCCAGAACCGGCCGTAGGTTACGGTGCCCGCACCGACGAGTAGGTAGAAGAAGGCCGCTGCCACCAGCGCGGGCAGAAACCCCAACCCGTCCACTGTCAGCGCTACCACCGCCAACACGACTGCCACCAAGGCGGCCAGCCCGGTGAGGCCGAACAGCACCAGCGGGCCGCAGGCCGGGGTCCGCCGCTTCCAGCCCGTGACCGCGGCCCAGGCGTGTCCGGCGGCGAACCGGGGCAGGAGGTGCTGTTCCACCACCTCCTCCAGCACGGCCCGATCCGCCGGGGGCACGCTCCGTGGTCCGGTTGGCGCCTCGGCCAGCTCCGCCAGTACCAGCGGCTCACCGGAGAAGGAGGACTCGAACGCCAACAGGCGGAGTTCGTCCTCGAGCATGGACGGGGAGGCCTGGTCGAGCAGGGGAACCGACTGGTACTGGTTGAGCTGGACGCGCCAGGACTCCCGGGCTTCCCTGGCCCCGCGCACCAGTTCCGCCCAGGTCCCATGACCGAACACGTGCGCCAGTTCGCCCTCGTGGGGGTCCTCCCACACCGGACTGTCGCGCTGCCGGAAGGGTTCGGACAGGGCCAGAAAGCGGGTGCGGGCGGCGAGTGGCAGCAGATGCCGATGTCCGCGCGCCCGGGGCGCGTCCGAGCTGACGTACTCCCACAGGAGGTCGGAGCACACCGCGAACACCTGCCAGTAGCGTGCGCTGTCCTCTTCGCTTCCGCGCCCGCCCAGCACCGACGGGAGCAGATCGAGCAGGCCGTACGGGCGGTACAGCAGCGCCCGCACAGCGGTGGCGCTGCGGTCCAGGTACTCCAGGGCCTCCCGCCGGGTCGGTACCGGATCCCGTTGCTGCAGTTGGTCGTCGGCAACCCTGGCCAGGAATCCCCTCAGCTCCGCCGCGCGCCAGACCTGCCTGTCGTTGACGGGGCCGACCGCGTCGCGACCGGTGTCGGCAAGCTCCCCTACGCCCCCGATGAGCCGTTTCCTGAGTGCCGG
Source organism: Nocardiopsis synnemataformans (assembly GCF_965343085.1). NCBI lineage: Bacteria > Bacillati > Actinomycetota > Actinomycetes > Streptosporangiales > Nocardiopsidaceae > Nocardiopsis > Nocardiopsis synnemataformans. The sequence continues at coordinate 56,161 of NZ_CBDRFA010000005.1, forward strand.
GGCCAGCCCTCCCGGAACATCGTGTTCCTTCTGCCCCGCTGTCATGTCTCGGTCTTCGGGGGGAGGAGTTCGCGCAGCGCGTGGCCGAACGGGGTGAGCTTCAGGGTTCGGCCGTCCTCATCAGCCTCGTAGGCGAAGCCCAGCAGTGTGGCCATGCCAGCCGGTTTGGGCGGCAGGGTGCCGTCCTTCGTCGCCCCGGCGATTTCCTCGCGCAGCAGTCGCAGCGAGAAGGAGCGCAGAGGCAGTTCGACGGAGAGCAGGTCGCGGCTGAGCTCGTGCAGGGCGAAGGCTCGAACCCTGCTCTTGCCGCGCAGGCTCCGCAGCGCCTCGCCCAGACTCAGCAGGAAGGGCAGGGCTGCTTTAAACCCGCCGGACAGGTGGAAGAAGGCCGTGTCCCCGGCCTCCTCCAGTATCCGGTCCACGCCGCGGCCGAGCGCGCCCAGGCCGCGCATGGCCTCGACGAACCCCGCGGAGTCGCCCGCGTCGAGACCGGGCAGGCGCGCGATGACGACCTTGCCGCGTTCCTCATGCACTCGCTCACTGGGCTCGGCCAGGTAACGCACCCGGCCCAGGTCTCCCCCGGTCAGGACCACGGCGTTGAACAGGGCGGCACGCAGTCCCTTGGCGGTGTCGCTGCTGATGAGCACGGCGGTGTCGTGGTCCGGCAGTTCGAGGCTGTTGGTGTGGGGGTTCCTGGCGGCCAGGGTGCTCAGCTCGGCGCTGGCCCGGGCGGGCCACATGCGAGGGTCGACGCGTTCGAGCAGGTCCTCCAGGTTCTTGCGGTCCTGTCCGGAGTCGGGGGTGGTGACCGCGAAGAGCCAGGCCGAGGCCCGTCTGGCGTCCTCCGCGCGGTCGCCCGTCTCCCGGTCGGTGTCGTGGAACTCTTTCTCGGCGGCGGCGACGCGGGAGCTCAGCCCGCTGTCCTCGATGGTTTTGCGCAGCTCCGTCTTCGTGACCTGGAGGTTGTCGAACAGGCTCACGCCGACGGTGATCAGGTGTACGGTCACCGGGTCTCCTCTTCGATGACCTCGCAGGTGAAGTAGCCGTGGCTGGTGCTAGTGCGGCCTCCGCCGCCAACCTCGTCCCCGGCTCTGCTCAACCAGTCGGCGACGGTACGCAGGTCGTCGGGGTCCTCGCCCACCAGGTCCACGTGTAGCTCTCCGCTGATCGACAGGAAGGGCACCGGTACCGGGCTGTGGTGCTCGGTGGGCGGACGCGGCCCGTTCTTGGTCTGCGCTCCGTTGCGTCCGGTCTGCTCGTCCGTCCCGGCCCGGCCCTCCTCGCCGTCCCCGCCGTGCTCGCCACTCGGGAAGGTGTCGGTGTAGTAGGGCTGCTGGTGCGGGGTGACGGTGTCGCTGTGCACGCTCACCCCGCGCTTGCCGGGCAGGGCGTCCAGGAAGACCACGCTCCCGCGCCCCTGCGGCGGGCTCGTGGCCGGGGAGCTTCCTGGGCGGGGGTCGCCCAGGACGCGGCGGACCTGTTCCTGGCCGGCCTCCGCCAGGCGTGCACCCGCCGCGGCCAGGCCTTTGAGGGTGGATGCGGGGATCACCGGCCACCCGTAGGTGCCGTGCAGGGCCAGACCGCTGTCCAGGACCCCGTACTGCAATCCCAGGCCGGTGACCAGCCGCCACTCAGTGGCCAGGCGCAGTCGCAGTGTGCGGGCGCGGGGTCGTCCGGTACCACCTGAAGCGGCCGGGGTACCGGTCGCGCGCGGTGCGGTCAGCCGCTCCAGGAGTGCCCGCCGGCGCTCCAGCACGGCCTCCAGGTAGGGGTTGCGCTGCTGTCCGGCGTCGGACTCGGTGGCCCAGGTGTGCAGCGGGGTGTGCGGCTGCCAGCCCTCCAGTCTGCCCTGGTCCTGGGTCTCCTTCTCCTCCCGCATCTTCTCGAAGGCCAGTCGGCGCAGGACGACGAGGGCATTGGCGTGCGGCTCCACGTTGTGCCGCCCGAACTTGAGCGTGGTGTGCCCGGGCGCGGGTCCCCTGGTGCTCTTGGCGGCGTCGCGGTCGCCCTTCTTGGGGTGGGGTTTCTGGTGGACCCAGATCCGGGCCCCCAGAGGGCCGTGGGCCGCGCCCCGGGTAGTGTCCCCGGGGACGGGCGGGGGGTTCTCAGGCCTCCTGCCGCTCTTCCTGTTCGCGGGCATCGTCCTCACCCGCCTTCGGTGCCTCGTAGTAGGCGTCGGCCAGACGGCTCAGCCACACGGCCAAGGCGTCGACCTCGGCGGACACGCGGGCGTACCGGCGGGTGTCGGCCTCGCTCAGCGCGCGCATGAACTCCCGCTGGTCGATGTCGGGGGCCAGGTCGCCCAGGAGCTTGCGCTCGGCCACGTGTTCGGCGATCTTGGCCGCCAGGCGGTGGTAGGCGTAGCCGAGGCTGTCCTTGGGGTCGTTCTTGCTCTTGGAGAGAATGAACGCGTAGGTGGCGGCCAGCCCGCCGCCGCGCAGCCGTGAGGACAGCTGTCGCATGCGTGTGCGCAGTTCCCGGCTGACCTGCTCCGGGAGGATGTCGTGGGCGACCCTGGCCAGGCGCTGGTCGACCCTGGTGGCCTCACGCATCGGGTGCCTCCACAAGCCGGGTCCACACCAGTCCCTTGCCGAGAGACTCGTCCCCACCGATCTGGAAGACGGCGCCATGCAGCAGCTCCCTGAGCCGTTCCCGATGCCGGGCGTGGTCGCCGCGGTTCCCACGCAGCGCCAGGGCCGACACCAGCAGGGTCTCCGCTGGCAGGTACTCGCTGGTGAACGGGCCGTGTTTGACGGTCTTGGTCGCGGAGTCGAGCTGAATGCGCACCGAGTGCTCGGTGCACTCGCGGACCAGCTGTGACATCACGTCCGCACCCACCACCAGCAGGTCGTCGTGGAACTTGGCGGCCGGGACCGACATGTGCGGCTCATCGCCGATCCCCTCCTGGGCGATCAGCTCCGCCCAGGCCGCCACCGGGTTGGCCTCGCCCTTTTTGGGGTGGTCCACCTTGACCAGGCAGGGGCCGAGCACTTGGCCCTGGTCGTGCCACTCGGCGGTGGCACACGCGCCTTCGGTCTCCCTGACCTTGGGGACGGCGGGCAGATCGCGTCCGGTGCGCGCGTAGGTGTGCTTGCGGGCCAGCCGGTTCAGGGCCAGCGGAGAGGTGGCCCAGGCGAAGGTGCTGTGCAGGGTAGGCACCGGCAGGGCCAGGAGCTGAGCGTCTCCCACCGACAGCAGGCCAGCGGTGGTGTTCACCCCGGGATCACCCCCTCCCCCGGCCATCTTGCCGAACACCTCGTCCAGGAGGGCTCCCTCCTTGCCGGTGTCCCCCCAGCCCGTGTCCCGGGCGAACTGCCGCAGGGCGCCCTTGAGGCTCTGGCCCCACACCACCGGGTAACCGGTGGCGGCCTCCCGTTGGATGGGCAGGTCCACCGACCCTTCGGCTTCGGAGCCCCCGGCGTGCAGCGGGGACTCCACGTACAGATAGAGCAGGTAGTTCTTCAAGACCACACTCCGGTCAGAACGACACCGAACCCGGCCGTGTCCATCCGCTCGCGGGCGGCCGGTCCCAGAGCCCTGCGGTGGGACCGCTTCGCCCAGAACGCGGCGTCGTCGGGGTTGGCGAATTGCAGGTAGTAGACCGAACCCGGGGGGACCGCCCACATGAGCGTCCGAGTTCGGAGGAAACGCTGGTGATCCTGGACCGGGGACGCGGTGGCCACGGGCAGGGGCTCGCCCACGCACGCCGCGACCAGTTCGGCGCTCGGGGGCAGCGGCGGCAGCCATCCCCGCTCCCACACGGCGGGGGTGGCCACGTACACCAGTACCTTGCCGTCGGGGAATGCCTCGGGGGCCTCGGGCCAGTCCAGCCCCCGGACGGGGGCCACGTCCGCCAGGCGGCTGAGTCCTCCGAAGCGAACCGGACCCGCGGGGGTTTCCACCGCTCGGCGCTGCTTCGGGGTGGGGGTCACCTCAGCGCAGAACGCCCAGTCCTCGGCCAGACGCAGGTGGGTGCTGGTGTACAGCAGCCCCGTGCGGGCCGTGCGGGTGTCCGGATCCAGGCCCAGGCCCACCCGGGTCTCCGGGGAGAGTGGGTCGTCGGGCTGTTCCAGATCGCTGAGGGACAGCAGATCTTCTTCGTCCTCCAGTTCACCGTGCAGGTAGGAGCGCAGGACATGGCCGGGCACCAGTCCGGTGAGCGGTTCGGTGTCCCCGGCCCCCTCCGGAACCGACAGCGGGCGTAGCCCTTCGACCCCGTGCTGCCGGGCGAGGGCCGCCAGGTCACTGGAGACACCGGTGTCAGCCCCGAGCACACCGAGCCGCCACACGTCCTCGCGTCCGCTCTCGCGCACAAGGTCCAGGGGAACCGGCAGATGGGGCGTCCACCGCCCGTCCACCCGCTGCGCCAGGACGGGTCCGCGCACGCTCTCGGGCTCCCCGCCCAGCGCGGGGACCAGTGCCCCGGCCACGGTGGAGGGCCAGGGCCGCACGGTGTGCGCCACGCCCCCCGCCCCGGCGTCGAAGGAACGGCCGTCGCGCACCTGCACGGTGTCCCGGGGGATCAGGGCCAGCCACCTCCTGTGTGCTTCGTGGGTCACGGCGCCTCCTGACGCAGGAACAGGGCGACCCGTACGGCGTTCTCGTCCACCAGGCGTCCGGGAGGAGCCATCTGCTCCAACGCCCCGGCGGCCTCGTCGGCGAACTCCGACCTCAGCTCGTCCTCCTCCTTCGCTCCCAGCGGCCGTTCCCCCGCAGGAGTGCGCACGTGCGTGTGCCGGAAGACCAGGCGCCGCAGTTCCTTACGCGCCGCGTCCAGGGGCAGGACGTGCCGGAACAGTTCGCTCTCCCGTGTGTCCCCGCCGTCCAGGTGCACCCGCTCGGCCCTCAGGTCGTCCAGCAGCCCCGGGGTCAGCCGGACACGTGCCTGCGGCCCTTCAGAAGTGAACACTTTCAGTGCCGCCACAGGGTCGGTGCCACCGGCCCAGTCCAGAACACACTCGGCGTGCGCACCGCTGTTGCGCACCATCCCCACGCCCAGGGCGTGCTTGTCCGGGCGCTGCTTGGCCGCCTCCAACAGTTCATGGGAGCGGTTCAGGGCCCGGCGCAGCGAGGAGCCGTGGTGGAAGAACAGCAGTCCGGTGCTAGCGGTGGGCAGCTGCGAAGGAACCGTGTCGTGGCACACCCGGGCCGCCTCCAGTGCGTAGGCGGCCGGGACCAGCGCCAGCAGGTCGTCGCCGCCCGCGTACACCACCGTTCCGCCCACGCGTCCCAGTGCGGCGCGCTGGTCCCGCGCCACGTCCGACAGCAGCCCTGAGATGCGCTGGTGCTCCTCCTCGGACACCTCCAGGCGGGAAGCCCCGGTGTGCGGCCGACCGGACAGGAACCGGCCCATGGAGTCCAGATCCTGCACCAGCACCGCCAGGTGTGGCGAGGGCGGATCCACACCGTGTCCGCCCATCGCCTCGGTCAGGGCGCGGGCGGCCTCCCACCCGTCGCGCACGGTCTGGATGAACTCCGGGTCGGCCGCGTCTCGGGAGAACTCCCGGGCCAACGCTTCAACGTGCCAGGAGCCAGGGAACACCCACCGGGACCCCTTGGCGCGCAACCACTCGGCGTGTTCATCGCCGGGTACTTCCTCCAGCCAATCAAGGGGCTGTTCTCGCACCGGGTCCTTCCCCAGCGCGAGGGCGCACAGGCGCAGGTACTGGACCAACTCGGGGACGGCCGGGTCATCCCGCCACAACCGCAGCGCCGCGTTCCGGTAGGGGGAGGATGCGATGGCGTTGGTGGAGGCGAACCCCGAGGCCCGGCCGGTCTTGGTCTTGTGCCACAGGCGTTTGACCCAGTTCGGCTGGGCCAGGAGTTCCTTCCCCTGGTGTTCCGGGGCGGAGGCAGGGGCCTCGGACGAGCGCCAGCGCGGGGACAGCGAGCACAGCTCGCGCAACTCGTCCCAGGGCTGGGAGAAGTCCCGCACGTTCTTGCGCTCGGCCAGCGAGCGCTGGGCCAGAGACCAGGCATGGGCGTAGGGTCCGGCTTCGGCGGGCACGCTCACCCACTGCACCACCGGCCATCCCGGGATCAGGTTCTGAGATACACCGAACACCTCTTTCACCCAGTCCTCCCAGGTGTCGGCCAGGTGCGCTTCGGTGACGGCCGCCGCCTGTGCCCCCTTCCCCTCAGGCAGCAGGGCCACGACCCGGTTGGGCATCCCGTCGTCAGCGCCACGTGTGCCCTCCCTCGTGGGGGCGGGAAAGACGATCCGCGCCCCAGGCACCAAGGACAGGTGGCGAACCGCCTCAGCGGCCAGGTGGGCAACAATCTCGCTGGCCGAGCGCAGGTCGGCGGTGGTGCGGGACTCGGTGATGAAGCGCTGCACGCCGGACAGGGCGAGGACGACCAGGTCGCGCGGTTCGGATTCGCTCATACATTTTCGTTCTGTGAGGGGTGGCGGGCCTGTTCGGTGGGCGTGGTGCTGATGGGGCCCGTGGGTTTCTCTCGGACAGCGTCCCGATTGCACTCTGGCCCTGGACGAGCGGGCTGCTCGTGTAGGTGCACGCGGACGTGCCCGAGACCGTGGGTGGTCTGCGCGCCCACCCCGGCGAAAGCCGCGAAGGACCACAGGGCGACGAGGGCGCGTTGGGCCGCGAGTGAGGCTCGTGTGGGCAGGCCGAAGACCGCGCTGCCGACGAACCCGGTGCGCTGGTGGCGGCCGTCGCCCACCGGTTGGGGCGGATGTCGTGGCGGGCCAGGTGCGCTGCTTGAAGGACCTCGGTGACCGCGTCGGCTGGGAACGGTTGAGGGCTGAAAGCGGCCCATCGTCGGGCGAGCCCGGCGAAGAGGAGTTCAGGGTCCAGGAGCGGGAGTTGACGTCCGGCCCGGTTGACGTAGGCGGGGCTGGTGAACTCCACGGTCGTCTTGTGGGCGGGCGGGGTGGCAGCCAGGCGGATGTAGGGCTGGGCCCGACATCCGGTGAGGGTGAGGCAGACGGTGTGCTCTCCCAGGCGTACCGGAGCGGTCAGGCGGACGGCCAGGTCGGGCTCTGTGGGTTCGTCCAGCCAGCTCAGCAGGAACGCTCCTCGTCGAGGGCGGCGGTGAAGGGCTTGGCCTGAGCGGCGTGATCGCTGGCAGGGATCTCCAGCAGATAGCAGGCCAGAGCGTGCAGATGGGAGGAGGAAACCATGGAAGGTGGTGGGGGCATAGGGGGTGAGTGTCCACTGGGTGGGCACACAGTCTCCTCAAGGGCACTCTCGTAAGGCGAATGGAAAGCAGGAGTCCGGGTGTCGGATGCGGGGAGGCCGTCGCTGGGTGGAGCCACGGTAGCAACGCCAAGCCCGGTCTGGCAGGGGAAAGCGGGATGTGGCCGTTTCCGGCTCAGGGCTGGCGGCGGGGATGCTGGTGGGTCAAGATGAACAGGGGTGTGGCCCTGCTCGCAGCTGAAGGTACGCCTTTGCACACCGAAGCCGGTACGTACCAGAGTCTTCGATAAAACCGGTACGAAACATTCCCCTGCCACGGTCCATCCCCACGTGCGCGGGACTCACCTGTCGGACAGGCCCGACTCCTGCGCGATCTCCGGTCCATCCCCACGTGCGTGGGACTCACCACCGCCCCGGTGCGCACAACTCGGGACACCCGCGGTCCATCCCCACGTGCGTGGGACTCACTCCGAGCGGACCGCTTCGTATTCCTCGTTTTTCGGTCCATCCCCACGTGCGTGGGACTCACCTCGTTGCGGATGGTCTCGCTCACGGTGGTGCCGGTCCATCCCCACGTGCGTGGGACTCACCGCGGAGGCGATCGCCGCCGAGGCCAACGAATCGGTCCATCCCCACGTGCGTGGGACTCACGGGGAACCTGTCGTGACCGTCACCGTGTCCGACGGTCCATCCCCACGTGCGTGGGACTCACCCCTGCTTCGGCGGACGGCCCGCGGGGGACTTCGGTCCATCCCCACGTGCGTGGGACTCACTTGCTGGAGCCGGGGAGGGCGAAAGGAATGTACGGTCCATCCCCACGTGCGTGGGACTCACAACAGGAGGTCCCTCTCCGGAGGGGCCTCCTGCGGTCCATCCCCACGTGCGTGGGACTCACTAACGCGCAGACGCCCGCACGTGGTCGAACAGCGGTCCATCCCCACGTGCGTGGGACTCACGTCTTCCGCCGCCTCCCCGACATGTTCGAGTTCGGTCCATCCCCACGTGCGTGGGACTCACGAAAATGAGGTTCCGGATGAGGAATCCGACCCGGTCCATCCCCACGTGCGTGGGACTCACCCGGGACGAGATCGGCGCCACGGGCTGGACGCCGGTCCATCCCCACGTGCGTGGGACTCACGGCCGCCCCGGGTTCTCCTCCGACGAACCTCCCGGTCCATCCCCACGTGCGTGGGACTCACCGCCGCGCGAAGACCCCGCACCGCGAGCGCGCCGGTCCATCCCCACGTGCGTGGGACTCACGGCCCGCTCCGGCCTCAGTCAACACGATTGGACGGTCCATCCCCACGTGCGTGGGACTCACCCGGCGGTAATGCCGCTAAGGTCATTGAGCTGCGGTCCATCCCCACGTGCGTGGGACTCACAGCGACATCACGGCGTATCCGCTGGCAGTCGGCGGTCCATCCCCACGTGCGTGGGACTCACTCCTCTACGGCCTTGTCAGACATGCCGGAGAGCGGTCCATCCCCACGTGCGTGGGACTCACCTCTGCTGGTAGCCGCTGGCCTCAGCGGTGATCGGTCCATCCCCACGTGCGTGGGACTCACCGACCGGTTGGGGTAAGACCACTACAGGTCTGCGGTCCATCCCCACGTGCGTGGGACTCACGTCCACGAACGTCTCGGTGGACACGCGCCAGGCGGTCCATCCCCACGTGCGTGGGACTCACTCGCTGCGGCGGGGGAGCGGGGCGGGTGTGGCCGGTCCATCCCCACGTGCGTGGGACTCACATCTGTTCCGAGATAGCCCGGTACTGTTCCCCCGGTCCATCCCCACGTGCGTGGGACTCACCGCTTAACGACCTGCGACAACGCGGGGCGTTATCTCCGCGAGACCTACTGACCAGTTCAGAAATGGCCGACCCCGGCCATCCCTCCCGAAAACCCCGCGAAAAGTCCTGCCCCGGCGCTAACTTCGCCTCACACCATGCTCTCATGACCGCTGGAGCACACCAGGATGACCGCCGATCCCCCTGTTCCCCCCGATCCCGCCGAGGATCCGACCCACATCGACCTCTGCCTCTGGGCCAAAGAACGCCACCTCCGCGGCCACCGGTACCCCTATGTCCTCCACGCCCTCGACGCCACCGCCGCCGCCCTCGTCCTGTGGGACGTCGTGCTCTCCAGCGGGCTGAAGCGCCGGATCACCGCGGGCCTGGGCACGGACGAACACCACGCCCGCGCACTGGTCGCGTTCTGGGCCGGCTGCCACGACATCGGCAAGCTCGTCCGTGAGTTCCAGGAACAGGTCCCTTTCGACCTGTCGGCCTACCCCGATGACCCGCATCCCGGGGACAAAGTCGGCCACTCCTTCGTCACCCATCAGTGGCTCGTCACCGCGCTCGGCTCTCTCGGCTACGACGACGAGGACGGGTACACCGCGCACCTGGTCGCTCAACTCCTCGGAGGTCACCACGGGGTCTACCCGGAGCTCCTCGACGAGTACACGACACCGCGATTCCAGGACGGCCCCTGGCAGGAACAGCGCGAACGTTCGACCCGGCTCGTCCATGAGGCGGCTGGCTCCCCGGAGCCGCCCGCCCGGTTCGAGGCCGCGGTCGCCCACCTGGTCTGCGGACTGGTCATCCTCGCCGACTGGCTGGTCAGTCAGGAGCACTTCCTGCTTAACCAGCTCAGGACTCCTCCTGCCGACGGTGGCCGCACGGCCCTCCTGGCGCACTTCCAGGCCTCGGCTCCCAGGATCATCGCCCTAGTGCAGGAAGCCGGACTGCGCCGCCTCATCACCGCCCCCGCCTCGTTCACCGAGTCCTTCCCCGGGTTCACACCCAACGGCCTCCAGGACTCGCTCGCCCGCCACCTCCCCGACCTGTGCGCGGAGGGCGGCCTGGTCCTGGTCACCGCGCCCCCGGGCGAGGGCAAGACCGAGGCCGCCCTGCACGCCGCGGACCTCCTGGGCAACGCCACCGGCCACGACGGACGTTTCCTCGCCCTGCCGACCATGGCCACGGCGGACCAGATGTACGGCCGGTTGAAGAAGTACGCGCAGCACCGTTCCGAGGTCGGGTCCCCCCTGACCCTGCTCCACTCCATGGCCTGGCTGAACCCGGAGTACGCACCCACGGACCGGGACCTGGCCCGCAGCGACGACCTCGCCCCCACAAGCTGGCTCATGAAGGCCAAACGAGGCCTGCTCGCGTCCTGGTCGACCGGCACCATCGACCAGGCCCTCATGGCCGTCCTGCCCTCCCGGCACAACGCCGTGCGCATGTTCGGCTTGGCCGGAAAAGTCGTGATCGTGGACGAGGTACACGCGGTCGACCCGTACATGCAGATCCTCCTGGAGCGCCTCCTGCACTGGCTCGGCGCCTACCGTGTCCCGGTCGTGCTGTTGTCCGCGACCCTGCACCACTCGGTGGCGAACTCGCTCGTGAAGGCCTACGTCACCGGCTCCAAGGGCAAGGTGAAGCGGTCCGCGCCGCCGTTCGTGGAGAAGATCAACTACCCCTGCTGGCTCCACGTTCACCCCGGCAGCGGCGAGGTCACCGCCAACCCCGAACCGTTCGGCACCACGAAGCGGGACCCGCTGAAGGTCGACCTGGTCCCCATACCCCTCAAGGACAAGCGCCCCGACCGGGAACAGGCCCTGCGCGACCTGTTGTCACCCCTGGTCTCCGAAAGCGGGTGCGCCGCCGTCATCTGCACCACCGTCGCCGAGGCCCAGCAGACCCGGAACCTGCTGGCCTCGTGGTTCGCCACTCTGGAGGACCCTCCGGAACTGTTCCTGCTGCACGCGCGCTTCCCCCAGGACCAGAGGACCCGCATCACCGCGGAACTCACCCGGAGGCTGGGCAAGGAGGGCGCCAGAAACGGCGACCGCCCCACGCGGGCCGTCATCGTGGCCACCCAGGTGATCGAACAGTCCCTGGACCTCGACCTGGACCTGCTCGTCACCGACCTGGCCCCCGTCGGCCTGCTGCTGCAACGCGCGGGCCGCTGCTGGCGGCACGAGCACTTGGGAGTCGTCACACGCCCCGCCTGGGCGACGGAGCCGCGGATGGCGGTGCTCGTCCCGCAGGAGGAACAGAGCAGGGGGCACGTGCCCCGTTCCTGGCAGTACGTCTACACCCCCTCCCTGCTGATGCGCACCCACACGCTGCTGGCCCGCAGGGCCGGTGCGCACGTGAGGATCCCGGAGGACATCCAGGCACTGGTGGACGACCTCTACGACGACCCGACCCTCATCGAGGACGTCACCGCGGACATCAAGCGCATGGGTGAGGAGTTGGCCCTGCGCACCCACGGGCGCAACGCGGTCATCCCCACCAGCCGGGAGGTCTACGGGGACCTGTCCCCGCTCACCAAGGCCGACTTCGAGATCGGCGAGCACTTCCTGGCCACGCGTTTCGGTGCGGACTCGGTGCGGGTCCTGTGCTGCTACCGCGACGTGCACGGTGACCTGTGGTTGGACGAGGCCCTGAGCCGACGCCTGCCCGCCGCCGACTCCGAGGGCCGGATGTCCGGGGAGGACCTGCGCGTGGTCATCTCCCGCACCATCCCCCTGCGGGCCGACCGGAACACGCGGCCGCCCCTGGCGGAGGCCAACCGGGTTCCGAAGGAGTGGGAGAAGAACTTCCACCTGCACGACCTGGTGCTCCTGGTCCATCCGGTCGGCGACGGCACGACCGGCGAGGCCGTCCTCGGTGACAGGCGCCTGTACCTCCACCCCGACAACGGTCTCGAAGAATGCACCTGATCCCCATCCGACCCCGGACTCCCCCATCCGACCGACCCTCCACGGAGCGACGGTGACCCCTTCCTCGTACGACCTGGCCGAACGGCCCTGGCTGCCGGTGCGCGCGGCCGACGGCACACCCGCTCCCGCGGTCGGGCTCAGCGAACTGCTGTGCCGCGCACACGAGTTCTCCGACATCGAACTGCCGATCCCTCCGGCCTCCGCCCAGTTGTGGCGGGTGCTGACCCTGCTGGCCGCCCGCGTCACCGGTCTGGACTTCACCGCCGAGGCTGGCGACTGGTACCGGGCGCGCCTCAAGGTCCTGGACGCGGGGGCGTTCGACCGCAACCGGGTGGAGGCCTACTTCGCCTCCCTTCCGGGCCGCTTCGACCTGTTCCACCCCGAGCGCCCCTGGTCGCAGGATCCACGCCTGCGCGAACAGTGCGCCAAGACCTCCGGGGTCAACAAACTCGCCTGGGGCCGCACCGCCGGGCAGAACCAGGTGTGGTTGGGCGGCCACCACCACGACCTGGCCCCGGTGCCCCTGCCCCCTGACGAGGCCGCCTGGCACCTGCTCGCCACCCTCGGCTACGGCCCCTCCGGGCGCTGCACCTCGCGCACGGTCGACGGCCGCTCCGAGGCCAACAGCACCGCGGGCCCCCTGCGTGGGACGGTGTCCTTCCACCCGTTGGGGCGGACTCTGTTCGAGAGCCTGGTCCTCAACATCCCCTTCGACGGCGACAGCGACGACGAGCCCGGCGACGTCGAACCCGCGCCCTGGGAGAGGGAGGCCCTGCCCGATCCGCTGGGAGCACCGCAGGAGTCCACCGGTCTGGCCGGAACCCTGCTGAACCAGGCCTCACACGCGGTCCTGCTGGTCCCCGACCCGGGGGGCGACAAGGTCGTCGACGCCTACGTCACCTGGGCACGGCGGGACCGGCCGGTTCCCCCCACCGATCCCTACCTCATCTACCTGACGAGCAAGGAGGGCCGCCGGTACGCCCGCCCCGCCGACGCCACGCGCGCGGTCTGGCGCGACCTGGACTCGCTGCTGTCGGAGGACTCCCAGGACCGGTTCCGTCCCGCACTGCTCGGTCACCTCACCAGCGCCACCCATCTCCCCGATGGGCTGCGACGGGCACTGCGACTGCGCGCCTTCGGCTTCGACCAGGACGGCCAGACCCGCGACCGCCAGTGGTTCACCGCGAACACCCCGGCGGTCCTGCGCTGGCTGGAGGACTCTGACGACCCCTCCGAGGAGGCCGTCGCGGCACGCACCCGGATCCGGCTCGCCCGCCGTTCGGCTGAGTCCCTGGGGCTACGCCTCAAGAACGCCCTGACCGACGCCTGGAAGGAGGGCAACAGCCCCTCGGGCGGTTCCGGGCGCACCGACACCGGGACCGGTCCCTGGCTGCGGCGCGGCCTGTCCCGGTACTGGTCCGAGGCCGAGGCGGAGTTCTGGAGGATCGCTATGGACACCGAGGCCAAAGGCCCCGGCATCGCCTTCTCCCGCCTGGCCCTGGCCGCCTATGACGAGGTGACCGGTCCCTACTGTTCCCGCCCCCGCGTCGCCGCCGTGGTGGAACGGCATCGACGACAGCTGTTCCTGCGGCGGCCCACCCGCCACACCGACCAAGGAGAGACGACATGAGCAAGGCGAAGGAGGTCCTCTACGCCGCCGACCGGATGGCGGAGAACCTCGAAGACCGGGTGCGCGACGAGCCCGCCGTGCGGGCCGTCCTGCGGCGGGCGAGCGGCAAACGGGTCGAGGACCCGGCGGTCCTGCCGGTCCACGGGTTCGTCGCGCGCTACCTGGACCGGCTGCTCACCTCCATCGAGTCCGACGACAAAGCCCGATGGTGGTTCCCGGAGAGGGACGTGGAGCGCGCCTTCTACGGAGTGGCCGCGATGATCGCCGCCCAGCCCCGCCAGGCCCGCGACCGGGCCGACGCGGAGGACGACGAGAGCTCTCCCGAGCAGGCTCCACAGGACGCCTCCCCAGCCGACCGGGGGACTCCCAGTGAGGAGGGCGCAAAGCAACGGGTCGCCGATCCGCTGAGGAGGCACGCCAACCTCGGCACCGCCCTCGGCGGGGCCGTCACCAAGAACCGGCTCAACGCGGACACCACCGAGGCGCGCCTGCACCTGCTGTGCCGCCAGTCCGCCGACGGGGTGCACGCGCAGCTCCCCCGCCTGATCCTGTACGCCCGCGGCGAGAACGTCCGCATCGACTGGGGGCGCCTGACCCTGGACCTGTCCCGCTGGGGAGCCGACCGCGACTCCGTGGCCAAGGAGTGGATGCAGGGCTACCACCGCACCATCGAGACCGAGAGGGCCAGGCGCGAAGAAGCCCGGGCCCAGCACACCAGCACCGACGACTCCGAGGACCACGCAGCATGAGCACCCCCACGTTCCTGGACGTCCACGTCCTGCACACCCTCCCCTACTCCAACGTCAACCGTGACGACCTGGGCTCTCCCAAGACCGTCGTCTACGGCGGCACCGAGCGCACCCGCGTCTCCAGCCAGAGCTGGAAGCGCACCGTGCGCCACCAGGTCGAGGAGCGTCTGGGCGACCCGGCGGTACGCACGCGGCGCATCGTCGGGGAGATCGCCGGGCGCCTCACCGCCCTGGGCTGGGATCCGTCCCTGGCCGAGCAGGGCGGCCGCCAGATCGTTCTGTCCGCGGCCAAGGGCGGGATCAAGCTGGAGAAGGAGAAGGAGGGAGAGTCACAGGCGACCTCCGTGCTCTTCTACCTTCCCGTCTCCGCCGTCGACGCCCTGGCCGCTATCGCCCACGAGCACCGCGAGGCGGTGGCCAAGGAGTCCGCCAAGAAGACCCCCAAGGGGATCCTCCCCGCCGACGACATCGTGGCGGTCCTGCGCTCGCGCAACGCCACCGTCAACCTGTTCGGACGAATGCTCGCCGAACTGCCCTCCACCGAGGTGGACGGAGCCGTGCAGTTCGCGCACGCCTTCACCACCCACGGCACCAGCGTGGAGGTGGACTTCTTCACCGCGGTCGACGACGTCCCCAAGGAGAACGACCGCGGCAGCGGCCACATGAACGTCGGCCAGTTCAGCACCGGCACGTTCTACCGCTACGCCAACATCGACCTGGCCGGGCTGCTGCGCAACCTGGACGGGGACACCGCGGCCGCCCGCGAGCTGGTGTCGGAGTTCCTGCGCGCGTTCCTGGGCACCGTCCCCTCGGGCAAGCAGAACGCGACCGCGGCGATGACCCTGCCCGACCTGGCCCACGTGGTGGTGCGGTCGGACCGGCCGATGTCGTACGCGCCCGCCTTCGAGGCTGCGGTACGCGGCACGGAGGGGTTCGCCCCCGCCTCGGTGTCCCGGCTCAGCGACTACGCCGGGAAGCTCGGTCAGCTCTGGTGGCCCGACACCGTCGTGTCCTCCGTCCACGCCGGGATCGACGACAAACCGGTCGAGCACCTCGGTGAGCGTCTGACGGGCTACCCGAAGCTGGTCGAGACCGCCGTGGCCGCCGCCTACCCCGGGGCCGGGTCGTGAGCGGTCTGCTGCTGCGCCTGGCCGGACCGATGCAGAGCTGGGGGGAGCACAGCGCGTTCGGGGAACGCGACACCCTGGCCTTCCCCAGCCGGTCCGGCCTGGTGGGCATGTTCGCCGCCGCCCAGGGCGTGGGTCGGGACGAGGCCCTGGAACGCTACGACGAGCTGAGGCTGCTCGTGCGCATCGACGCGCACGGCGTCCGCATGACCGACTTCCACACGGTCGGCGGCGGCCTGCCCCGCGAGCGGACGGTGCCCACCGCCGAGGGCAAGCGGCGCCCTGAGGGCGCCACCACCATCGTCACCCGGCGGGCCTACCTGGCCGACGCGGTGTTCACCGTGGCCGTCACCGGCCCCGGGACCGAGGACATCGGACGCTCCCTGCTGTCCCCCCACTGGCAGACCTACCTGGGGCGGCGCTCGTTCGTCCCCGATCCCCTGCTGGTGCTGCGGGTCCAGGCCCCCGACCCCGAGCACGAGCTGCGCACCGCGGTGCCGCTGCCACGCCGCCGTGTCCCGGAAGGGCAGGAGACCGTGGAGGTCGAGCTGGTCTCCGAGCAGGTCCCGTCCGGTGACACCACCTCCGACGGCAGGACCGTCCTCAACGACGTCCCCCGCTCCTTCGTCTCGGCCCACCGCCGGTACACGAGCCGGGAGGTCCGGGTGGAGAGGACCGCGCTGTCCGCGAAGCTGGTCTCGGACAGCATCTGGAAGTACCAGGAACGCCTGTTGGCCTACGTCAAGGAGCACCGTTGACCTGGCTCACGAAGATCACCCCCGACCTGTCCTCGCGTCAGGCCCGCGCCGCCTTCGCCAACGCCGGGGAAGTGCACCGGCTGCTCATCGGCCTGGTCTCGCCTCACCTGGGTGAGGGGCGCATGCCCTCACCCCGCCAGCACACCGGCCTGCTCTTTCGGGTGGACGAGGGCCGCACCGGACCGGTCCTGCTCGTCCAGAGCCACGACCGGCTCGACCTGGCCCAGCTCGCTGGCGGAATCGGCGAGGCCGCCGAGCGCGATCTGGCGCCCTTCCTCGACGGGCTGGAAAAGGGGAAGGAGGTGCGCTACCGCCTGGCGGCCACCCCGAGCAAGAGGCTCGGCAAGTCGGAGAAGAACGCCGAGCGCCTCGGCGACCGCGCACGCCCGGGGGTGAACGCCTACACGCGGCCGCTGTACGGCGCCGACGCCGAACAGTGGTGGCGCGACCGCGCCGAGCGTCACGGACTGGAGCTGCACGAGGTGCTGAGCACCGGCCTGGGTCCGGCCCTGGACCCAGGCAGGAGCGGCAAACGCAGGGTGCGCCTGCACATGACCCGGTTCGACGGCCACGCGGTGGTCAACGACCCGGAGGCGGTACGCAAGGCCGTGGTCGAGGGCGTGGGCCGGGGCAAGTCGTTCGGCTGCGGCATGCTCAGCCTCGCCTCGGCGGAGTGGTGAGGCCGGTGACAGAGATGAACGGGTCCCAGGCGCGCAAGGCGCTGGCCCGACCAACCCTGGCGATGCTGCCGAAGGTGTCGGACAACCTGTCGTTCCTGTACGCGGACATCTGCCGGATCGTGCAGACCGACACCGGGGTGTGCGCCGAGGTCGCCGCCGGAGCGGGCACCGTGCACCGGGTACAGATCCCGACGGCCTCCCTGGCCTGCCTGCTGCTCGGTCCGGGCACCTCCATCACCTCGCCCGCGCTGGCGACGTTCATGCGGCACGGGACGACGGTGGTCTGCTGCGGGTCGGGCGGCATCCTGCACTACGGAAGCCTGGTACCCGAGAGCCGCACCACCGCGTGGCTGGACCGGCAGGTGCGGGCTTACGCCGACGACACGGCGCGGTTGGCCGTGGCACGGCGCATGTACGCGATGCGGTTCGGGGAGGAGGTGGAGGAGGGCATCGGAATCGAGCGTCTGCGAGCCCTGGAGGGGCAGCGCATGAAAGCGCTGTACCGGAGTCTGGCGACCAAGCACCGGGTGAAGCCGTTCAAGCGCAACTACGACCCGGCCGACTGGGACGGGCAGAACCCGGTGAACAAGGCCCTGTCAGCGGGGAACGCGGCCCTGTACGGGGTGGTGCACTCGGTCATCGCCCACCTGGGCTGCTCCCCCGCCCTGGGCTTCGTGCACGCCGAGAAGCAGCAGTCGTTCGTCTACGACATCGCCGACCTCTACAAAGCGCGGACCACGATCCCGCTGGCGTTCTCCCTGCACGCGGCCGAGAATCCCGAAGGGCGGGCCCGGACGCTGTTGCGGACCGAGCTACAGCTCTACAGGATGATCCCGCGTATGGTGCGGGACATCCAGGCCCTGCTCGACCCGGACATCGAGGACGAGAACGAAGACGAGAGCCCGGAGGCGACGCCGCTGCGGTGGCGGGTGGTCGACCTGTGGGACCCCACCGCCGGCGCGGTCTCGGGCGGAGTCAACTACGCCGTGGAGGGGCGCTGATGGGGTCGATGGTGGTGATCGCCACGACCGCGGTCCCGGACCGGGTGCGCGGTGCCCTGTCCCGGTGGATGACCGAACCTGACGCGGGTCTGTACGTCGGCACGATGAACGCTCGGGTGCGCCAGGAGCTGTGGTCCGCCGTGAGCGCATCGGTGGGAGACGGCGCCGCGGTGTGCCTGCACACCGCCGACAACGAGCAGGGCTACGTCGTGCTCACGGCGGGCGAGCGGCGACGGCAGGTGCTGGACTTCGACGGCCTCCAGCTGATCCGGCTGACGGCGCAGGTCGATGAGGAGGAGGACCCGGGGTGGCTGCCTGAAGCTCCGGAGCGCCAGGCCGGGGACGGGACGCCCGAACCGGAGGAGGATCCCTTCCAGGGATTGTGAAGGAGACGGTCCCGCCCGGCGGGCGGGGCCGTCTGCGTCTGCCCGGAGTGCCGGTCGGCGACGACACCTGGAATCGAAACACTGATCATGTCTGGGTGAAGGCCCTCCACGACACGTGCTAGCTCGGGACCGCCTACTACGGGATCCCACTCACGGCCTCTTACCAGCGCGCGGCGCCGCGCGCTCGAGGCGCAGGCGCTACTGGTGGAAATGCTCCCGCGCCCAGTGCGCACGGGCAGGCTCTCGCCCAAGGCCGTGACCACTGATTCTGTCACCGGTAAGAGCTGAGGGGCTATGGCGGAGCCGCAGCACCCACTGCTAGAACGTAGGGCGCCGCTCGGTGTCTCCGGCGGCGTCCTTATGTCTTCCTCGCCCTTGGGCAGCCAGTGGTGTCACCTAGCCAGTATGACCAGTTCGGCCAGTGCCGTGGTGATGACGGCGGCGAGGGTGAGGGTGGCGACGGCGGTGGCGGCGGCGCGGACGATAGCCCTGGGGTAGCTGGCGCCGTCGCGACGGGCCAGGTAGGCGGCGCCCGCCCCGACCAGCACGGCCACGATCGTGACCAGGGCACAGGTCAAGATCAGCAGCATGATCCGCTCAGACATGGTGTTCTCCTCCGTCTGCGACGTGGTGTCGATGGAGTCGAATCTGACCAAATGCGTGTCTGTTATGGCCTCTCCAAGCCAGAATGAGACATCGACAGAGAGTTGCGCGGACGAGGAGATGGCGTGGACCCTACAGACGGCTCAAGCGACCTTGCCGGGGAGGCAGCGCTGGCCAAGCTACGCCAACGCATCCGAACCGCCTTCCACCAAAAGAACTGGAACCAGCAAATGCTGGCCGATAGGGCCAAGCTGAGCCGCGCCGTAGTGAACCCGGTGATCAGCAACACCAACAGCGCGACAGTTCCCTCCGAACGGACGGTGACGCACCTGGCCAACGCGCTCAGCCTGGATGCCGGTCCGCTGCTGGAACTACGGGCGACGGCCGTCGGCCCCGCGACCCCACCCTCGTCTGGTCTGGGAAAACTAATCAGTGAGTGGGATCCACACGACCTGGAAGTCCACCCCGCCATCGCCCATCCGGGCCGGCCCGCCGCGGCCGTAAGCGTCCCCCAGCGCGCCTCGACGAGGATGCCGGGGTATGTGCGCCGCAGCCACGACGACGCACTGAGCCAGGCCGTGCAGGCAGCCGTGGGTGGATCCAGTCAGATGGTGGTCTTGGTGGGTTCCTCCTCCACCGGCAAGACCCGCGCCTGCTGGGAAGCAGTCCAACCTTTGGCCGGTCAAGGGTGGCGGCTGTGGCATCCCTTCAACCCCACACGCGCCGAAGCAGCTCTGGACGATCTGGAGCGCGTGGCTCCGCGCACAGTGGTGTGGCTCAACGAGATCCAGCACTACCTCAACACCAGTAGCGGGGTTGGCGAGCGTGTCGCGGCGGCCCTGCACACCCTGCTCACCGCCCCCGACCGTAGTCCGATCCTAATCCTGGGCACCCTGTGGGAAAAGTACGCCAACGCCTACACAACCCTTCCGTAACCAGGGAGGGAAGACGCGCACTCCCAAGCGCGGGCCTTGCTGGAGGGCCGCCTAGTCCCTGTGCCCTTGGACTTCACCACCAACCAGCTCATCGAAGCCCGGAAATTGGCTCAGGCGGGCGACGACCAACTCGTCCACGCTCTGGAGCACGTCCGTAACGGCCGCCTAGCCCAGACGTTGGCCGGGGTACCCGAACTCATGCGCCGCTACCAGACCGCTTCCCCAGGCGCCCGAGCGCTCCTGCACGCAGCTGTGGACGCCCGCCGCCTCGGCGTAGGCCTACACCTGCCCCTGAAATTCCTGGAACAGGCGGGCGAAGGCTACCTCACCGACGACGAACTCGACGCTTTGGACGACCGCTGGGTGGAGCGAGGGCTGGCAGAGACGGGAGAACCAGTGCACGGCGGGAGGGCCCCGCTGCGCCGGGTGCGGATACGACGTCGCAGGCCCGATCAAAACGCTTCGGATACGCAAGGGCCCTTCTACCGACTGGAGGACTACCTCGAACAGCACGGCGCCCACAAGCGAAAAATGGTCTGCCCTCCGCTGTCGTTCTGGGAAGCCGGACACGAACATCTGACCGACCCCGGTGACCTGATGCGTCTCAGCGCGGCGGCCAGGAACCGTCATCATCTCTACTGGGCTGACCAGTTCAGGAGCAAAGCCGCCGACGCCGGAAATACCGATGCCCTGTGAACCCTCACACTCATGCGAGAGAAGGCCGGGGACCAGTAAGAAGCCGAAACAGCTAGCCCACCAAGCCGCCGACGCCGACCACACCCACGCTCTGCGGACCCTCGCACGCACGCGGAAGGAGGCCGGGGGTGAAGCGCTGTGGCCGTATGGTCTGGATCCTGATGGGACACCCTCACAACCATGGTGAGCTGCACCGGGTGTCCTCTCTGCCTCTACAGCCAGATCGACTGGTCAGTCGTCGCGCGCACGGGTCACGACGGTGTGCACCCAGGCCCCCAGGATCGCAGAGGTGGGGACGGCGACCAGTACCGCCCAGGCCAGACGCGCCGATCGGCGGTGCTCGCACACGATCGCGGATTGCGTCAGATCGTACGTGTCACCGGTTTGGTCGTCGTGAAGGTCCAGGTAGTCGGGATTGCTGTCAGCGAAGTCGATGTACTCCCTGGCGGGGGCTTGGCCGATCACGGGGGCACACACGGTCTCTCCGCGGCCACTGGTCTGTCCGTACGGTGGAACGAACACCAGGGCCACCAGCACGCAGCATCCGAGCACCGTGGCGATCTTCATCCACGCCCGCATCACAACCTCCACCGGTATGGGCCGACCGCCCCACCCTAGAGACCGTTCTCAGAAGGCATGTCACGGGGATGTTCACATCACGCGAGTGGAGGATGCCTTACGCGCCGACCGTGGGCCTGTCCCGGCAGTGGGTGGTCACGAGTCACGGCGTTAACGGAGCTCTTCAGGGTGGACTACCGTCGCCGCCGCTCGTATGCGGTGATCTGGCGCTTCTTCTGGGCCTCGTTGATGAACGTAGGAAGGGTGCCGTGCACGGGGCTGCCCCCTACGTAGCGCTGGGGGGTGCCGACCTTGGTGGCGCTGCACCAGATCCTGGTCTGACCACCAGGCACGAAAGCCCGGCACCGATCCGGCCACCGTGCGAACCGCGACTCTGACCGAGCGAGAGAAGTGAACCGCCTCGCGCGTCCAATCCATCCCCACGTGCGTGGGGCTCACCAATGGCTTGCCAGATAGCTAACAGCCACGCCGGTCCATCCCCGCGTGCGCGGGGCTCACAAGATTACATCGTCGTACTCATTCGTGTGGTGCGGTCCATCCCCGCGTGCGCGGGGCTCACCTGCTCATCCTCGTCCTGGTGCTCAACGTCATCGGTCCATCCCCGCGTGCGCGGGGCTCACAGCATGCCGCCCAAGAAGCCCGCGTAGACCTGCGGTCCATCCCCGCGTGCGCGGGGCTCACGTCCCGGTCACCGCGGAGTAGACCGGGGACAGCGGTCCATCCCCGCGTGCGCGGGGCTCACGCCCTCATCGACTACACCGTCGCCGTTCGCGACGGTCCATCCCCGCGTGCGCGGGGCTCACACGGCGGCGGTGAAGTAGGCGTCCCCGCCGCGCGGTCCATCCCCGCGTGCGCGGGGCTCACACGGACTTGAGCTTGTCCGTGTGGGTGTGCCGCGGTCCATCCCCGCGTGCGCGGGGCTCACGGACGCCGCCGCGCCGACGTGGACGCGCCCCTCGGTCCATCCCCGCGTGCGCGGGGCTCACCGCGGTCGCGTCAGGGGTAGGCATGAGCGCTCCGGTCCATCCCCGCGTGCGCGGGGCTCACCGGCCCTCGTCATGTCCAGAGCCCTACACGACCGGTCCATCCCCGCGTGCGCGGGGCTCACTGGCCCACGGTCGGCTGGAACATGTCCGCGAGCGGTCCATCCCCGCGTGCGCGGGGCTCACATGTCTGGCGGGTGGTCCCTCAGTGGACCAACCGGTCCATCCCCGCGTGCGCGGGGCTCACGTCAAGCTTGTACTTGACCGCCATAGGGGGTCCGGTCCATCCCCGCGTGCGCGGGGCTCACCGCCTGGTCGTGCTGGAGGACTACGCGCCCGGCGGTCCATCCCCGCGTGCGCGGGGCTCACGGGATCTCACCCCGCAGGGACAGCAGCCACGGCGGTCCATCCCCGCGTGCGCGGGGCTCACCGGTCCCCCTCCTGGGGGCCGGGCACCTCATCCGGTCCATCCCCGCGTGCGCGGGGCTCACGCGTCCTCCTCGTGCTCGGAGAAGGAGATGTACGGTCCATCCCCGCGTGCGCGGGGCTCACGTCCTACCGCGCACACGGCAAATCTAGTAACGCGGTCCATCCCCGCGTGCGCGGGGCTCACTCCCGCTCCTCCTCGGCCTGCTGCTCGGCCGCGGTCCATCCCCGCGTGCGCGGGGCTCACTCAGCTTTGACGCGAGCCGCGTCGCGGGCGACCGGTCCATCCCCGCGTGCGCGGGGCTCACGCTTAACGACCTGGGAAGACGCGGGCCGTTATCTCCCCGCAATCTAATCTGAGACACGCCAGCCGCCCTTGTAGCCCGTATGCGTCCATCCTCACACAACAGGAGCCAAGGATCCGCTCCAGCGTCCGATCAAGCTCCTCAGCCGGGGCGAACGGCGGACATGAAGCGCGCGGAGTAGTACGGCCCGTCGACGGGCTCCACGCGGATGGTCGTACCCGTACGCGGAGCGTTGACCATCTGGCCGTCACCGATGTACATCGTCACGTGCGAGGGGGCGGGCCCGCTTCCGGTGTCGTAGAAGAGCAGGTCCCCCGGAACGAGGGCGTCGGGCGATACTCGGATCCCCGTGTTCACCTGGTCGGTGGTCACCCGCGGGATCGACACCCCCGCAGCTCTCCAGGCCATCATGGTCAGCCCCGAGCAGTCGAAGCCGTCGGGCCCCACACCGCCCCACACATACGGCTTGCTGACCTGCCCGAGCGCCCACTCCGCGGCCGCCCTCCCCCGCTCGCTCCCCTCCCCCGGGACCGTGTGCCCGTCGGCAGAGGCGGCGGCTGCCGCGGCGATCTCCTCGTACTCGGCGATGTGCCCCAGAACTCTCTCCACGTAGTCGTCCCAGGCGTTGTAGCGAAACAGCGCCGCGCGGAGCTGCTCCGGGTCGGTGAAGTCGACCGTGTCCTCGGCGTGGCTGGTGCACAGCTCCACGGCGGTGGCCAGGGCGGCGTCGTAGACGTTGTGCGGATCCGCCCGCCCGTCGTCGTTGCCGTCGACGCCGAACTCTGCCCACCAGGCGGGCATGAGCTGGGTGACGCCGACGGCCGCGTCGAACTCGGTGTCGCCGTCCCAGCGGCCGTCGTCGGTGTCGGGGTGCGGGGTCCAGTTGTTGCCCGCCCCGGTTCCGTCCAGGCGGGGGCCGATGACGGGCGGTTCGGTGTCACCGTTCTCGGCGATGTCGTGCCCCGCAGCGTGGTGGGACTCCTCGTGGCCGCTCCCCGCGAGGATCGGCCAGCTCATGCCCGTGCAGCCCGCGTGTAGGTGGGCGAGGCGCTCGGCGGCCCTGCGGTAGGCGTCCAGGAGGACGGCGGAGACCCCCGGCACCCGGAGCGCCCGGGAGTTGGCCTCGCGCTCGCGTTCCTCTCCTCCGATGGCCACGGCCCCGATCAGGGGCACCAGCAGGAGCAGGCCGACGGCCGCTCCAAGGGCCGCTTTGAGCATCACGCCACCGCCACCGGCTCAGGCGGGTTCAGCGAGTGCGACGAGCGGGCGGACCGCGCAGGTCGCATCGCCCGCTCGGCGCCAGACGGGACGGGTGGGGCCGAAACGGTTGAGCTGCTCCAGGGTGGTGACGTGGACCGGCACTTCCTCCCCGCCCGCGCCGAGGACGCGGCACAGCGAGGTGAGGCGCCTGGACGAGGCTGCGACGAACAGGACCGGGGAGCACAGGCCGGTCTCCTCGGCCAGGTCGCGGTAGCGGCTCACCTTCGCCGCGACGCGGAGAAGCGGCTCGCTGCCGGTGTCGTACTCCACGAAGGCGTCCAGGGTGGTTCCGCCCTGGCGCCAGCGCAGGTAGCCGTCGGGACGCACGTGGTGTCCCCAGGTCTCGCGGCACCGAGCCTCGGACCACCAGCGCTGGAGGGTCGCCCCCTGGGTGAGGCGCGCGCTGGCCGCGAAGCACACGTAGGTCTGCGCCAGGCCCGTCACGTGGCCGAGTTGCCGGGAAAGCATGAGGTTGCGGTGGGTCTCGGGCCGGTAGCCGATGTCGTCCACGGTGGTGTTCCAGCGGTCGGCGAGTACGTAGGCCCCCTCCCTGCCGAGGGTCCAGTGGTAGGGGACCCGGGCGTGCGTGTGGGGCGGCAGGAAGCGGTCGGTGAACCCGTCCGCGGCCAGCTTGAGCAGGCGGCGCTGCACGGCGCGGGCGCTGGCGCCGCAGAAGAACAGCGCGCCGACGTGCGGGGTGGTCAGGACGCGGTGGGTGTGCAGGGCCTGGAGGATGTGGACGTCGCGGTCGGTCAGGTCGGTGGTGCCCATCAGCGTGTTTCCCCTCGCTGTCGCGGATCGGTTCCCTGGGTGCGGTTCGGAGTCGGGCTGAAGCGGCGGGCGGCCCGGCGGACCTGGCGGGCGCGGCCCCGGACCGGGTCGGGCAGCGCCAGCGTGCGCATGGTGGCGGCGGGTAGCTCGGCGGCGCCGTGGAGGGTGCGCACCGCGGCCTGGTAGGGGCCCAGGTGGGACAGGTCGTAGGCGTTCAGGTGCGGGAGCGTGTGGCGTTCGAGCTTGGCGGCGTCGTCCGGGGCGGCGTTGAAGAACACCTTCGTGCGGCAGTTCGCCGCCACGGCGGCGCGGGTCGGGGCGGGCAGCTGGCCCAGTTCCTGGTGGGCGAGGACCAGCCCGGCGCGGTAGCCGCGGGCCTCGGCGAGCATGTCGGCCAGCGATCCCGGCAGGCGCAGGAAGTTCGCGGCCTCGTCCAGGTAGACGGTGGTGTCCGGGCGTCTGCGCTCGGGGACGTCGGTGCGGGCGGTGATGGCGTTCCAGGCGGCGGCCAGGGCGATGGTGCCGACGAGGGAGGCGGTGTCCTCCCCCAGGCGGCCCTTGGGCAGGCGCATGAGGACCAGGCCGCCGTGGTCGAGCAGGGCGGGCAGGTGGAGGGTGGAGGCGCCCGAGGCCAGGACGGCGGCGGCCCAGGGACGCAGCAGGATCGTGCGCAGCTTGTTCAGGACCGGGTCGGTGGCGGCGGCGCGCATCTGCGGGCTCTGGCGTTCGTACCAGCGCCAGAAGTCGCCGAGCGCTCCCGCGGCCCTGGCGGAGAGCAGCAGCCGGGCGCGCCAGGGGTCGTCGCCCAGCAGGCGCGGGATGTGTCCGAGGGTCAGGCCGGGGTCCTGGGCGCGGGCGAGGGTGAGCGTGCTGGCGCGCAGGATGTCCTCGGTGCGCGGGCCCCAGGAGTCGGCGTAGACCCGGTGGAAGATGCCGGTGACGGTGTCGGCGGCGTGCTCGGGGGTGCCGAGCTGGAGGATGTTGAGCCGGGGCGGCGGTGCGGGGTCGGCCGGGTCGAACACGACTGTCCGCCCGATCGCGCGTTTGGGCAGGCGGTCCAGGACGTCCAGGACCAGGTCGCCGCGCGGTTCGATGACCAGGGCGCTGCGTCCGGCCTCGGCGTCCTGGCAGATCATGCGGGCGAGCAGGGTGGACTTTCCCGATCCGGTCTTGCCCATGACGTGGGTGTGCTGGCGGGCCTCCTCGATCCCGTAGGCGACGGGTCGGCGCGCTCCGGCGTCGGTCTCGCCCAGAACGCGGACGCGGCCCGCGCGGGGCAGGTCGGGGCTGGGCGCGACGCGGCGGGCGCTGGCGCGGGTGAGGCCGGGGACGGCGGCGTCGGTGGGCAGGTGGGCGATCGCGGCGAGTTCGTCGGTGGTGAGCAGGTAGCCGCGGGCGAGGTGGCGGCGGCCCGTCCACAGGCCGGGGAAGGGCATCCACCGGCGGCTGAGCGCGTTGAGCCCGGAGGTGTAGGCGGCCAGGGTGGCGGCGATGCCGCGCGTGCGGACGCGCAGACGTCCGCGGGCCTGCTCTCCGGCGTGCTCGGTGGTGGCCAGGCAGCTGATCTGGCAGGTCAGGCGGGGCGCGGCGGACTTGTTGAGGATGGCGCGGACGTCGTCGGTGACACCCGGGTAGGCGGGTGTGCGCACGGTCGCCCCGGACAGGGGCGAGGTGTGCAAGCCGCGCAGGCGGGCGGCGGCGGAGCGGGCGCGTGCGGCCCTGGTCGCGGTGGCGGGGCGGGCGCACACGCGCAGGACCGCGTGCTGCCCGGGTGCGAGATCGGCGAGTTCGCCGAAGAGGCCGCGCAACGGGTCGTCGGCGAACTTGGCGCGCAGCGGGTAGTGGTCGCCGCGCGCCATGGTGATCCAGTGGCCGAAGGCGTGTTCGCCGCGCGGGACGGAGGCGGTGGCGGGTCTGAGGCTGGTGGTGGCGCCGGGCCAGGCGGCGGCCACGGCCCGCTCCAGCGCGCGGGCGTTGACGGTGCCCGGCATCCAGAGCTGGATGCGCACCCCCGCCGCGGAGGCGATGTACTCCCAGGCCAGGTGCGGCGGCAGGAGCCGGTGGGTCCAGCGCGGGCGCAGCAGGCCCAGGGCGTGGGCCCAGAACGCGCGGGCGTGGTCGACGGTGGCCTCGGGCGGCGCGTGGACCTCCAGGACCTTCGCGCCGCGCGACAGGTAGGCGGTGCGAACCAGGCGCCAGGCCAGCACCCAGGCCGTCCACGCGCACAGGGCGGGCACGGCCACCGCTGCCGCAGCGGCCAGGAACGCGAGGTCGACGGTGATCATCCGCGGCCCTCCTTCTCCATGCGGGCGAGTTCGGCGGGGTCGGTGGTGATCAGCCGGTGTTCCTCGGGTGAGGCCAGGGCGCGGAACACCGCCCGGTGGTGTCCGGAGGTGAGCAGCGCGCTGCCGCGTTCGGCGGTGGCGACGATCTGCCGTTCGCCGTGGGAGAGGTGGAAGGACTCGCACACGGCGTCGAGGTTCTGCGGGGCCTGGCGGAGCAGGATCTGGGTGGCGGCGTTGGC
Source organism: Nocardiopsis synnemataformans (assembly GCF_965343085.1). Taxonomy (NCBI): domain Bacteria; kingdom Bacillati; phylum Actinomycetota; class Actinomycetes; order Streptosporangiales; family Nocardiopsidaceae; genus Nocardiopsis; species Nocardiopsis synnemataformans. The sequence goes on from NZ_CBDRFA010000005.1 coordinate 83,462, forward strand.
GGCCACCGCGCGTCCGAGGTCGGTGGCGAGCAGGTCGGCCACGTCCTGGGTGACGAGGGTGAGCCCGGCCCAGTGGCGGCGGGCGTTCTTGGCGAGGTTGAACAGGTACCTGGCGCCGACGGGGTCACGCAACAGCGACCAGCCCTCGTCGATGGTGATCAGCCGCGGTCGGCGGTGGGCGCTGTCGCGGACCTGGGACCACAGGGCGTCCAGGACCAGCAGGAGCCCGATGGTGCGCAGTTCGTCGGGCAGGTGGCGCAGCGAGACCACCGTGAGGTGGCCGGTGAGCGCGGCGGTGCTGGGGCCGTCGAACAGTCCCCGGTGGGAGCCGTCGGTGAAGGGCGCCAGCTTGTCGGCCAGCAGGTGTGCGGGCCGGGCGTGGTCGGCCCCGTCTCCGGTGCCGTTGTCGGTGCCGCGCAGGACGGCGACGAGGTCGGCCAGGATCGGCGGCGTGCGGTTCCAGGTGGCGGGGTCGCGTGTGATGCCGCATTCGGCGTAGGCGGCCAGCACCGCCCGGTCCAGGGCGGCGCTCTCGGCGGCGTCCAGGGCTCCGACCATGACCGAGACCAGGGTGTGCAGGAACAGGACCCTGGTGGTGAATGCCTCCTCCTCGGTCCCGGCCAGGTCGAAGGGGTTGAGGCGCCCGTCCGGCCGCCCCAGCCGCACGCGTCGGCCGCCCACCGCGTCGGCCATCGCCGCGTACTCGTCGGTGGGGTCGATGACGCTGGCGCGGACCCCCGCGTACAGGGCGCGCAGGAGTTCGAGCTTGGCGAGGTAGGACTTGCCGCTGCCGCTACGGGCCAGGATGACCGCGTTGCCGTTGTCCAGGTCGCCGTTGAACCGGTCCCAGGCGACCAGCCCGCCGGAGTGGACGTTCTCCCCGTAGACGACCGCGGTCTCCCCCAGCTCGGCGGCCAGGTCGGGTGAGGAGAGCGGCATGAGCGCGGCGACCGCGTCGGTGTCCATGGTCCGCGCCGCGCCCACCGGGTCGGTGCCCAGCGGCAGGGTGGCGATCCACCCGGCCAGGGGCCGGTAGGTGGCCGGGGCCAGGTCGACCAGGATCGAACCGGCCAGCGCGGACAGACGGCCCACCTCGGCGTCCAGCTCCTCCGGGGTGGCGGCGTGCACCGTCAGGTACACGGCGAGCCGGAACAGCCGCGCCTCCCCGCCCGCCACGCGTTCGGCCAGCAGGGCGGCGTCCTGCGCCGCGGCCGCGCGCTGGGGATCCTCCAGCCCGCCCCGGGTGGCGTCGGTCCGCCAGGCCGACTCCAGACGGGCTCGGCGTCGGCGCAACCGGTGCGCGGCCACCTGCCCGGGGACCGGAACGACGTGGACGGCGATGTCGACGTGTCCGGGGTAGGTGAGCAGCGGGTCGGCCCACCCGGCGTGGACGTCGTGCGGGTAGCCGGTGACGATCATGGTCTGGGCCAGGCGCCCGTCCAGGTCCAGGTGGCGCGGGTACAGGCGGACGGCGGGTCCGCCCGGGGGCCGTCGGACGCGTGCGGTCATCTCTCCTCCTGCGTGGTGGTCAGCGGCCGGGTTCCCGAGCCCGGGTTGAGGGAGGAGCGCAGCACGCGCTCGGCGGCGGGGCCCTCGCACAGGCGGGCGCGCACGCCGAGGGCGGCGAGCTGGGACACGGCGTCCTCCGCCCGCCACAGCAGCGCCTCCCCCACCTCGCGGACGGGGCCCTCAGCGGTCAGAACCAGCAGCACCTGGTGGTGGACGAGCTGGTGGCGGCGCTGGAGGTCGTCGAGGAAGGCCCCGTGCGCCAGGGCCGCGCGCCTGAGCCTGGGATGCGGGAGCGTTCGGGCCCGGTCGCGCGTCCCGCGTATGTGCGCGTCCAGGTCCGTCCGGCGGCGCTGGACGACGAACTGGGCGGGCTCGGTCAGGGAGTCCAGGAAGGCGGCGAAGCTGGCCAGGATCTGGTCCTGCTCCTGTCCGGAGGCCAGGTGGAAGGGCACGGTGGAGCAGGTCAGGACCACCGCGCACCGCTGCCCAAGGTCGACGGTGCCCTCACCGCCAACGGCCGAGACCGGAAGGTTCAGCGGCGCCAGGCGCGGTCCGCGAGCTGCTCGGGGTGCCCACCGGGGCAGGCGGACCCGCGGCGTCGCGGGCGCGCGGTGCTTGGCGTGCAGCAGCCAGAGCAAGGACAGCGCGGCGAGTCGGTCCAGGCCGATCCCGTCGCGTCGGCCGAGCGCGAGCACCCAGGACAGGGCGAGCACCAACGCGCTGACACCGACCGAGGCCCACAGCGGCAGGAAGCCCGCCAACGGTGAGAACAGCGCCCAGGTGGTGAGCGCGGCGGGGGTGAGCAGGAGCAGTTGGCGTGCGGTGAGGTTCCACAGGACGGGTTCGGGCCGGTCGATGTCGGCCGGGATGCGGGCGTGCCAGACGGAGTCCTCGTGGTCCACGGTCGGTTTCCCCTCTGTTGTGGTGATCAGGTGCGCCACGGGTTCCAGCGCCATCGCCAGCGCGGCCTGTTGCGGTGGGCTCCGGCTCCGCGGCTGCGCAGCGGCCAGCGCTTGGATGCGGGGCGTCCGCGCTCGTGCGGAACGCTGTCTCCCCGGTGCGGTGTCGGACGCGGGTGGTGGCGCGGCGCGGCTCCGTGCGGCCCACTCCGTGGCGGGGTGTGGCCCACGGGACGGGTGTGGTCGGTCCACGGCGGGTTCGTCCCGGGAGCGGGTGCGGGTTTCCGGTGCGGGTGGGGCTGTGGGTTCGGGCCGCGCGAACCGGTCCGTGGCGGCGTGCGGTTCTGCGGCTGGGTCTGGTCGGTCCACTCGGTCCACGGAGTCTTCGCCCCCGCTCGCGGTGCTGGCCTTCCGTCCGGGCGGTGGCCCGGCGGTCGCGTCCCCGAGGTGCGGGGCCCGTGCCCTGTAAGCGGTGTGCGTCCCGGACCGCTCTGCTCCCCTGGGCCCGAAGGCGCGGACAGCGGGGCCACGGAGCCGTGTCGGGTAGGCGGCATCGAGGTGTTCGGGGTCCCGAACCTCCAGGTCCGCACGCGGCGCGGCATCGCGGCGGGCTGGTGGACGGCCCTGGTCTGGCGGACGGTCCTGGCGTTGTTGACCGTCTGGAGCAGCGAACCCAGACGCCCCCGCGCCGCCCCGGTGGCCGCCGTGCCCGCGGCCGCGGTACCACCGGTCGCGACCGCCGCGGTGGTGAGCGCGGCCGCCCAGGTCAGGGACTTGGCCACGGACACCACCGGCGACCTGCCCCGCTGCCCCGACAGCACGGCCCGATAGGTCCAGAACGGGATGCGGATCTGGACGTAGACCAGGACCAGAAGCAGGAACAGGTCGAAGAGGTTCGCGTCCCCGCTCAGGATCTGCGCGGCCCCGAACAGCACCTGGGTGTCCCCCTCGAAGAACACCCGCATCAGCGCGACGAAGGCCAGTGCCTGGGCGATCGGGATCACGCACACGGCCGTCATCGCCCGCCACCACAGTTCGGCGATCCGGTTGGTCTGCGGCAGCGCGTGAAACATCAGCATCAACGGCGCGCCCACCGTCAGCAGGATCACGATGACGATCCGAACGATCTCGACGAGGGACCACACCACCAGCAGCACCACGAGCACCAGCAGAAGCAGCACGACGAACGCCGTCGCCTCCAGCAGGAAAGGCCCCACCCTCTCCGACAGGGCCCGCGCCGCCCTCTCCGCACTGACCCCGTCGGCCGCGAACGCCCAGGCGAGCTCCGACGACCAGTCCGACATCAGCCGCACCACGACCAGTGACAGGTTCGAGGCGACGAACCCCACCACCAGGCGGGGCAGGACCTCCCGCGCCCCGTACTGGGCCTGGAGGCTGTGGTGGGCCATGATGACCAGCCCCGCAGCCAAGATCAGCAGCGCGTAGGCCGTGTTGACCGCCGCTGACACGCCCTCCCACACACCGGTCACCCCGGGCGTGGGTTCAGGGGTGTGGAACGCCTTGGCCGCCATCCACCCGAAGAGCGGGTTGACCACGTCCGAGACCAGGCCGTGGAACCACGAGGTGATGTGGCAGGAGACCTCCAGGACCCCGCAGTCGAAGACCTCGGCGGGGTCCTGCTCGCCCTCCTCCGGTTCGGCCGGGGGCATCAGATGCCCTGCTCGTACTTCACGACGTAGTCCAGGGCCAGCAGCAGCACCTCGCCCACCAGGGCGACGAGGTAGCCGATGCAGGCTCCGTAGATGCCGCGCTTGGCCTTGTCGATCTCCCCGGGCTCGCCGCCCGCCACCATCCAGCGCACCCCGGAGACCGCGATGAAGAGCGTGGCCAGGGAGACGGCGAGCAGCTGCACCAGCCGGGTGATCCTCCTGACCACCTCCACCGCGTGCACCGCGTACAGGTAGGGGTCCTCGCCCTGGGCGGCGTGCAGCCCGGGGAGAACCAGTTCCGTCGGCGAGGCGGACAGCAGGAGCGGTCCCGCCCCGGCCAGCACACACCACGACATGCTCATCCCGCACCTTCCGAGACCGCTCCCCCGCGGCGCGTGCGCGGGGGAGGAAACGAGCGAATGGGACGCGTGGCGGCCCGCCCGTGACGTGGGCGGAGCCGCCGCAACACCCAGACCACGAACCGGGCCACGAGTCAGGCCACGAGCAGCAGATCCGCCCGGTCGGCGAGCTGGCGGGTGCGGATCGCCTCGGCCAGGCGCTCCTCGGCGCGGGATCGGCGCTTGGCCAGGCGCCAGTACGGCACACCCCGCTCCCGGGCGATCGTCGCTAGGGAGACGCCCTCCAGGCGGGTGCGGCCGATGATCTCGGCTTCGTCCGGGGTGATCACGTCGTGGCGGGCGGCCTGGCAGAGGACCATGTCCGGCGTTCCGGTCGGGACGATGGCGGTGACGGGCGGTTCGGCCATGAGGAGCGGCTGGCGCAGCGCCGCGGTCCGGGCCCGCATCCCCGCCCGCTGGGCGCGGCAGCGCAGCGCCCAGTGCAGACGGTGCCAGGCGGTGTCGGCCTCGTGCACGGCGTGGACGAAGCCCGCGAGGAGCTCTTCCTCCACCTCCTCGACGGTGCGGGGGTCCAGGCCCTGGCACAGGCGGCGGGCGCAGGTACGCAGCGCGGGCATGGCGAAACCGATCGCGGCGACCATCCACTCCTTCCGGTTCTGGGCACGGACGACCAGGGTCCGCCAGATGTCGTCACGCGAACGGCGGTCGGTGGTGCGGTCCAGGAGCGCGGCGCGCAGCTCGACCAGAGTGGTGGGAGGGGTGTCGGTGGCGGGAACGAGCTGCGCCGCGAGGTCGCCGACCTCCAGGTTGAGGAGCTGGAATTCCCTCTCGGCACGGTTGAGCGGTTCGGTCGTCATGGGTCTGTTCCCTTCGCGGGCCGTGTCGGTGATGACGCGGTCCACGAAAGGGAGCCGGGCTGACGGAGGGCGTGCGGAGGACCCACGGTCGGCGAGCAGAACGCGGGCGGGGTGCTGGCAGGGAGCTGACACGAGGCGTTCGGGTGCGGGGGCGGGGCGGGCGGGCCCTTCTCGGCGGCTGTCCGCTGACAGCACCGGCAACAGGCTCTGGCCAGGGATGACAGCGCTGGTAGGAGTGCTGACAGCGGGGACAGCAGGCCTTGTCAGCACCCACCTTGTCGAACCATGACCGAATTTCTGAGGGCGGCGCATGGGCGATGCGCTGACAAGGGCACCTCGTTCTCACCCTGGCTGGCGCCGCGTAGCCAGATGGCCGTTCTCGAAACAATGCACCTCCGCGTGCGCGGGGCTCACACCACCGGAAACCTCGGAGGGCGCCATGGGTTCGGTCCATCCCCGCGTGCGCGGGGCTCACGGATGAGCGCTTCGGAGACCGTCTCTGCCTGCGGTCCATCCCCGCGTGCGCGGGGCTCACGCCCCGGACGCGGACGTGCAGCTCTCGCGCTCCGGTCCATCCCCGCGTGCGCGGGGCTCACCACCTGCGCGACCCCGACACCGCCGCCCGCGCCGGTCCATCCCCGCGTGCGCGGGGCTCACGTCCGCGTTCGAGGGTCTGCTATTGGCGGTCGCGGTCCATCCCCGCGTGCGCGGGGCTCACCAGACGGAGCCATGCGAACACGGGCCCACCCCCGGTCCATCCCCGCGTGCGCGGGGCTCACCTCGTTCAGGGTCATCCCGGCGGACCAGGGGCCGGTCCATCCCCGCGTGCGCGGGGCTCACGACCGGATCGCCGGGTGGCTGGTGGACAACGACGGTCCATCCCCGCGTGCGCGGGGCTCACTCCCCCATGTGACTCACGACACAAGATCGAGACGGTCCATCCCCGCGTGCGCGGGGCTCACGGCCTGGGTGGCCATGATCAGGCAGATGCCGACCGGTCCATCCCCGCGTGCGCGGGGCTCACAGTGAGGGGGAGGAGGAGGCCGACCTCACGGACGGTCCATCCCCGCGTGCGCGGGGCTCACCCCGCCACCGAACTTGCCGCCCTGCTCGACACCGGTCCATCCCCGCGTGCGCGGGGCTCACCCAGCGGACGATGAGGAGCCCGCACCCGAACGCGGTCCATCCCCGCGTGCGCGGGGCTCACTAGGTGTGATCTCGGTCCGAATCCACGCGCACCGGTCCATCCCCGCGTGCGCGGGGCTCACTTATAGACGACGTTTCGGCGCTCGTCGTTTCCGGTCCATCCCCGCGTGCGCGGGGCTCACCGAGACTCCCGGAGCTTGCGCGCGGCGACCCCCGGTCCATCCCCGCGTGCGCGGGGCTCACGCTTAACGACCTGCGAAAACGCAGCCCGTTATCTCGCCGCAATCTACGTTGAAGGCGCGCCGACCACTCGGCTCCTGCTCAGTCCAAGTCCATCCTCACACAACGAACACACGGGATCCGCACTGACATCTCACTCCTCAAGAGCTCCAAAGAGCGCTGCCGGAAGCGCTGACAGCAGCACCAGCCATCACTGTCAGCACCCCCACGCCCGACCTCAGGCGCAGCGCTCCATGACCTGGTCGTAATGCCGCTGCCCGTGCGAAGCCGCACTAACCAGGACCGCAGGTGCACCCGACCCACGAGCTCCCCGTCGCGCACGGGCTCAAAGCGCAACATGTCAGCGCTCTTGTCAGCGTCGGCGTCGAAGCGGATGTCGATGTCAGTGGGCTGACCGCCAGTCAGCGGGTGCTCGGCGGCGAACCAGCGCACGGCATCGGCGTACATCGTGACGGTGTCGTCGCTCCTTTCTTTGGGGCGCAGGTGGAGCACGAGGGAGTCGACGTGGGTCCTCAGGGGGCCCGCGGCCAGGTTGCGCGGGCCTCGGCGGATGCGTCCGGTAGCCATAGGCGATACCTCGTCAAGCTCTCCAGCCGCGTGCGGCTGTCCGTGTTTCACGAGTTCACCCAGGTCAGACCATGTGAGAGCCAGCGAGGGGACTTGAGCCCCTCATCTACCACTGACAAGGCGACAACCCGCTGAGGTTTAATCACTGGGTTCGTGGTCGGATTCTGGTGTGGGCCAGGAACGCCTCCACCAACCCGGAACCCGCCTGAACGTCCCAGCGCTGGAGCTGGAATCCTGTCACCGGCAGCTACGTACGACTGACAAAATGTCAGCCATGCCACTTCCCTCTCCCCCGCCACACGAGCCCGCCCGGAACGATCCCTCCGCACAGGCGAACCAGGCTCCTCAGCCCGTCCCCGGCGCCCCGTATCCGTACCCCCAGACCCCCGACACGCAGGCCCCCGTGTACCCCCAGGACCCGTACCCGCAAGCTCCGTATCCTCAGGCCCAGTTCCAGTACCCGCAGGTCCCGCCCCCGCCCGTGCCCGCCATCGACGGGAAGGAACTGCGTCCCCGCGCACGCTGGTACTGGATCGGCGGGCTCACCATCCCGATTGGCGCGCTGGCCTCCTTCCTCGTCTTCCTCGGTCTTCTCCTCTCCGCGACCGCGGAGCCCGAGTTCATCGCCGAGTTCGAGGGCGGTAGCAGCGCCACCTTCCAGGTCGAGGAGGGGCAGGAGGGCCACTGGGGGCTGTACGTCGAGGGCGACGCCAACCGTTTCGCCTGCGAACTCGACACACCCGCGGGGCCCGGATCCGGGAACGACAACCTGGACACGGCGCCGCACTCCTACAGCGGCACGGCCTACGACAGCTGGCGGCTCACCGCCGAGCTGTCCACACCCGAACCCGGTGAGTACGTCCTTCGCTGCGACGACATCCACTCGGGCACCTACGGGATCGGCACGCTCGAACAGACCGCGTCCTCCGAGGCCAAGCTCGTTACCGGTGTCCTGATCCTGGTCGTCCTCGGCCCGTTGAGCTTCATCGCCGGAGTGGTCGTCCTCATCGTCACCGGGGTCCGGCGCGCCTCACACCGCACCCGGCTGGTCCGGGAGCGGATGCAGACCTTCGGCGCGCCGCAGCCCGCCAGCCCCGGCCCGCAGCCGGGTCCGATCCCTTAACCCGGGACTCAGCCCGAACGGCCGCCGCACGGGACCATCCCCGCGTGCGCGGGGAGCACCCGCACCGAGAACGCCGCGCCCCGGCGCACCGCCACCGGTGAGACGAACGCGAACGTGACCGAGATGGCGCCCATCCGGCCCAAGCGCGCCCGCATCCTTCCCGAGTCGTGACCGCACCGGACTTCCCGCCCTGCACCCGCTGCGGGCGCGTCCTGCGCTGGAGCCCCGTGACCTGGCCCGAGGGGCCGATCTGCGTGACCTGCCGAACCTGGGCCCTGGAGACCTACGGCACCTGCGCCTGCTGTAGGACTGAACGAATGGTCTCCGGCATCACAGCCGATGGCGAAGGGCGGCTCTGCACCGACTCCGCAGGCATCCCGGGCTGCTACATCTGCGGGCAAGAGGGCTGGATCCAACGCAAGGGCACCTGCTCGCGATGTGTGCTGACCGAACGGCTCGACGACCTCCTCGACGACGGCACCGGGACCACTCGGCCCGACCTGGCGCTCCTCTATGACGGGCTGCGCCAGGCCGAACGCCCCCGCACCCTGTTCACCTGGACAGGCAGGGAACACGTTCAGCGGCTTCTACGCCTGCTTGCCCGGGGCGAGGCCCCCCTCACCCATGAGGGGCTGAACCGGCTCTCCCCCCCGCGCTCGGTGGCCTATCTGCGCGACCTGCTCATGCACCACGGCGTCCTGCCCCGCCGCGACCGGCACCTGGTCTTCTTCGAGCTCTGGCTGGAGCAGTGGCTCGCCGCCATCAACGACCAGGCACCGGGAGCTGTTGGAGCGCTTCGCCTCCTGGGGCATCCTGCGCTCCCTCAGGACCGCCGCCAACCGCACAGGAGTGAGCGCCAGCCGGGACCGCAACGCCCGGCGCATGCTCCCGCAAGGCCAAGGAGTTCCTGGACCGGATCGATGAGCACGACACCGGCCTCGCCTTCTGCACGCAGGCCCACCTGGACGCCTGGCACGCCGAGGCGTTCCTCGCCCGCCGCCCCGCCCAGAAGTTCCTGAGCTGGGCCATGGCCCCGCACCTGATGCCATGTTTGAAGCTCCCGCACCGCGACACCGCGAACCCGGCACCCATCAGTCAGAACAGGCGCGTGACCCTGCTGCGCCGGGCGGCCGAGGACGAGGATCTGGACCTGCTGGTCCGGGTGGTCGTGGTGCTGGCGCTGCTGTTCGCCCCACCGCTCAGCCGGATTTGCCAGCTGACCCTGGACGACCTGGTCGAGGAGGACGGGCGGCTCAACATCCGGTTCGGCGACCCGCCGACCCCGATCCCCGAACCGTTCGCCGAGCTGTTACGGACCTTCGCCGTCCGACGACCGAACCTGACCACAGCGACCGACTCCGGAGCACGCCGGCTCTTCCCCGGACGCCGAGCAGGACGGCCGATGGACACCAGCACGCTCGCTGGCCGGATGCGCAAGAACGAGCTCCCGACCTTCCGCGGCCGCACCGCCGCCATCCGCCAGTTCGTTCTCCAGGCCCCGTCACCGGTCATCGCTCGGATGCTCGGCTACCACCCCGAACACATCACCGCGCTGGCCACCGAGGCGGGAAGCCCGTGGTCCCACTACGCCCCTGAGGACCACGCAGAGTGACTACATGCGGCGGACAGAGGCGAATACTGACTACTCGATCACCGGCCTCCACCAGAACCGCCCCCCGTCACCACGTCCGGATCCTTGCCAGCGCGGGTACCGCTCGGCGGACTCCTGGCGGGTGGCGGGAGGCGATCCCGACGCACCGGCAGCCCGGTCGAGGGCTTGTCGTACTACGGCAGACATAGTACGTTTGAGACACTAAAGAGCCAAGGATGAACAGGAGCGTTCTCATGATCAGCGCCGACGCCATCCGCGGCTACGTCGACCTCATGGTGCTCTCCCTGCTGCGCCACGGCCCGTCCTACGCCTACAAGCTCGCGCAGCGCATCACCGCGATCAGTGGCGGCGACTACGCCATCAAGCAGACCACCCTCTACTCGGCGGTGAAACGGCTCGAATCCAGCGGCCATGTCAGTTCATCCGCCGACATCGCGCCCTCCGGCAAAGCGCGCACCTACTACCGCATCACAGATATGGGCCTCGCCCACCTCGACGCCAAGATCGAGGAGTGGCACAGCACGAAGTCCGTCGTCGACAGATTCATCGACATAGCCAGCGAAGGAGACGCCCCGTGAACGTCGTCACCTCCTATCTGGACATGATGTTCAGCACCTACCCGCAGACTCCGCGCCTGCTCGAGGCCAAGGCCGAACTGCAAGGCATGATGGAGGACGCCTACACGACCCTCGTCGCCGAGGGCCACACCGAGAACGAGGCGGTCGGGCGCGTCATCCGCGACTTCGGCAGCCTCGAAGAGATCGCGCCGGTCCTCGGTATCACCTCCGACATCGCCCCGGCACCGGCCGCCGCTTCCGCGTCCGCCGCCGCTGACGCCGGAACGGCCCCCGCGCCCCCTCGGTACCCGCCCGTGACCCTCGCGGAAGCCCAGGACTACGCCGACGCGCAGCGCCGTACCCGCTTCCATGCCAGCGCAGCGGTCATGCTCTTCGTACTCTCACCCGCAGCATTGATCGCGTTTCCGGTCGCCGCGGAGTCCGGCGTGCTCGCCCTTGGCAACGCCACCGGGATGTTCATCGGAATCCTGGCGCTGCTCGTGCTGGTCGCTGTCGGGGTGATGCTGCTGGTCACCGCCTCGCGCGAGACGGCACCCCACAGACGCATCACGGAGGACCACTTCTCCGTCAACCCCGAAGTCACCCGCTGGGCCGAGGCGCTGGCCGGACGGAACAACCGCGGGCGCACCCGCGCCCTGCGGGTCGCGATCGCACTCTGGATCCTGGCCCCCCTGCCACTCATCGCCGTCGCGCTCTTCACGGACAGCTCACCCCAGGGCGACGTCTGGACCGTCATCGGTGTCGTGGTCGTACTCGCCATCGTCGCGGCCGGACTCGGGATACTACTGCCCCAGACCTGGGCGCACACCGTCGCCGGGCAACTCACCCGCGGCAGCGGCGGAGAGCGCAGCGTCGTCGGCGTGATCGCGGTGTTCTACTGGCCGTTCCTCGCCGCGATCTACCTCGCCTGGAGCCTCATCGGCAACGCCTGGGACGACTCATGGGTTGTGTGGCCCATCGGGGCGGTGCTCTTCGCCGGGATCGCAGCGGGCAGCCATGCGATCGCGAGCTATCGCAGGGCACGCTGACCCACCCTCTGGCGCACGACCGGCTGTGCGGGGAACGCCTGGACATGCTTCGTCTCCCCGGTCGGCACGGCCGTCGCACAGAGCGGAGTGCTCACCCGAGAACGCGGGGACCACTCACCGGAACACACCGATTCGACGACGACAGGAAGGTCAGCGTAATGGCACAGCCCCTTGAGCGAATCCAGGACGCCTTGAGCGACCGGCAGAGCCCCGCGGAGAGGGACAAGCTCGTGCGACGCCTGCCGCCCGACAGCGGCCTGGACGCGATCGGTGTGCGGATGCCCCAGCAGGAAACGACGGCCCTGCGGTCATGACGGAGGAAGGGCGCGTTTCCTGGCATTGGCGCGGGGCGGTGTGTATGGGGTTGCACCTTCCGTAGCGGCATGTGGTTCGGTGGACCTACGTCCCGATCCCTTGAGGAAAGGTCCCTGCTCGTGTATTCGTCCTTCATGCCACCCCGCCAGGTCAAGATCGGTGACGCGGCGGCCTTCGCCGGCACCACGCCACGGGCGATCCGTCATTACCACGAGATCGGGCTGCTCCCCGAGCCTGAGCGGGGCGGCGATGGCCGTCGCCGCTACGGGTACGAGGACATGATCCGCCTGCTGTGGGTTCTCAGGATGGCCGACGCCGGGATCGCCCTGAACGACATCCGTGACGCCTTCACCACCGGCACGGCTTCCGCCGGCGCCGACAGCGCAGACGGTATCGCGGGCGTCCTGGAGCGGTTGGAGGAAACCCTCGCCGAGCAGGAGACAGAACTGGGGCGGCAACGGACCGCCGTGCAGCGGATGCGCACCGAAGGCAGCCGGATGGGCCTGCTCTCCGACTTCGTCACCGGCCGTCTCAAGAGCCTGCCCGAGGGCTCCCTGCGTCAGGCGGACCTGGACACTCTGCTGGTCACTGAGCGGATCTTCGGCCCGCTCGGCGCGGCCGTCCAGGCCACCCGCTTCATCGCCCTGGCCACGCATCCCACCCTGCGGGAGGACTCCGACCGCCTCGATGGCGCCGAGGAGGCACTCGACGACAGTGTCGCCGTCGATGATCCACGGGTGGCTCACGTGGCCGCCGAACGGCACGCCTTCGAAAACGCCCTGCAGGCCGTCATCGAGGAGTCCGGCCTGGAGAAGGAGGACGAGGCCCTCTTCGACGCCTGGGACATTTTGCACCCCCCTCCCACCGATGACGAGGGCAACTTCATCCCCGGCAGGCGGGAGGCAGGCTCCATGAGCGCGTTCGAAGCCGTCGGCAAGATGCCCTACGACTTCTCCCCGGCCCGCCAACGCTGCATGGAACTGTCCATAGAACTGTCCGTCCAGGACTCACCCGCTACCTGAAACACGGCTTAGAAGCGAACCTAGAGGCCGGGACCATCCCCGCGTGCGCGGGGAGCACGAGGGTGTGGTGGCGGCCACGGTCGAGCCGGAGGGACCATCCCCGCGTGCGCGGGGAGCACGCGAGCGCGTGGCCGGGGAACTCCCCGAACCAGGGACCATCCCCGCGTGCGCGGGGAGCACATCCACAGGCGGTCGTTCGGCACCCCGATCTGGGGACCATCCCCGCGTGCGCGGGGAGCACAAGGTTTGGGTGACGGGCATGGCGGGCGGGGTGGGACCATCCCCGCGTGCGCGGGGAGCACACCGCCGCCCGCGCCGACCTGGACGCGGCCGGGGGACCATCCCCGCGTGCGCGGGGAGCACGGGACCATCTATCGGGTCCTGAGCGCCGAGGCGGGACCATCCCCGCGTGCGCGGGGAGCACACCAACGTGGCCCCGCAGCTGCGCTACGAGGCGGGACCATCCCCGCGTGCGCGGGGAGCACCACCCCCGTGTACCGGTCCGGGTCCAAGGATCTGGACCATCCCCGCGTGCGCGGGGAGCACGCTAATCTGAATCACGGCACTACTTCCTTTCAGGGACCATCCCCGCGTGCGCGGGGAGCACTGTCCGGCGGCGAATTCAAGAAACGCCAAATCGGGACCATCCCCGCGTGCGCGGGGAGCACGGTCAATGACCTGCGAACTTACCAGTGGCAAGCAGTCGTTTTTCCAACTTCTTCAGAGACGGACACGCGCACCACAAATCACCAAAGCGCCGCCTCTTCGACGCCTTGCTCCACCCGCTCTTCGGAGGCCTTCTGTTCTCCTCCACCACCTTCTTGGGGCGGTGCATCAGAGTCAGCCCCTCGTGGTCCACCGGCTCCCAGTGGTGCTCGAAGGTCTGAAAGGTGAACCCCTGCTCGGAGTCATCGCTGTACGCCAGCAACGCCCTCCCGTTCCCCACGTACTCCTTCACCTCCGCCCACAGCGCCTCCCGGATCCGGCGCGACGGGTTGCCGATGAACACCCCCGCAGAGATCTCCATGAGCCACCGGGTCAGGAACCCGCGCAGCCCGGCCGGACAGTTCGTGAGCACGACGACCGTCACCAGACCACCTCGTCGGCATAGCTGTAACCCGACTCCAGCAGCTCACCCCGGTCGCCCACCAGGCCGACCGTGTCCGCCACGTCGTCGCCCGCACCCTCGGCCTCGCTCTGAGCCCCAACCGACCCATCACCGAGCAGCAGCGCCTTGATGTCGCGCACGCACCTCTCCAGCAGCCCCTCCTCGTTGATCCGGTCCCGCAGCAGCCTGCGCGTCACCCCGTCCACGTCCTCGTCCCCCTGCGCCGCCGCGTCGAAGGCCACGGGGATCCCGATCTCCACCTTGTACAGATCGGCCACGTCCATCACGAACCCGCGCTCGTGCCCCGAGTGCACGAACCCCAGCCCCGGACTGCACCCGAGCGCGGCCGTCACCGCGTGCGCGACCCCGTAGAAGCACTGCGCCGCCGCGGTGATCGCCTTGTTCGGCGGGTCCGAGACGTCGTGGTCGCCCGGCACGTACCGCCGCCCGCGCCAGGTGGCACCGGTCCGCGCCGCCTGCTCCCGGTAGCACGCCTTGACCCGGTCGCCCTCCTTGCCCAGCAGCGCCTGACGGCTCAGCGCCTCCACGTCCAGGTCCGGGAAGCGCATCCGGTACATCGCCCGCGCCACGTCGAGCCTGCTCCGCCGGTTCGCCCACGCCGTCGCCTGCGCCTCCACCAACCGGGAGGACCGCGTCAGCGCGCGCCCGGCCGCGTAGTAGCGCACCCCGTGCTCCCCCACCCACACCACTGTCGCCCCGCACTCGCCGAGCAGGCTCATCGCCGAGTGGGTCACGTTCGTCCCCGGCCCCAGCAGCAGCGTGCCGATGGTCGCGGACGGCAGATAGCGCGTCCCGTCCCCGTCCTCGGCGGTGATGGCGTTGGAGTCGCGGTGCACGATGCACCGCTCCAGGTACAGGAACGACAGCCGGTCGCCCACCCTCGTCAGCTCGCGCGGCCCCGAGGTCCTGCGCTTTCCCACGGTCCCCACGGCTCAGCCCACCGGCGCCAGGGTCATCAGCCCGCAGCCGTAGGCCTTGGCCCTGCCCAGTCCGGCGCACAGCGTGCGGCGCAGCGCGTCGGGATCGGTGACCGTCAGCCTGCCGTCGAAGGTCGCGGTGACCACGGGCACCTTCATCCGCTTGCCCCGCCGGTCCGGACGCGGATCCGCCTTGTCGAAGCCGCGCGCGTCGCGGTCGTGCACGACGAGTTCGTGCTCGTCCTGCCCCGGAAGGAGCTGCTGTTCGGCGGGCTTACGAACGACCTCGAAGCCGCACCGCTCCTGGCGCTGGAGCAGCCACCCCGCCTGGTGGCGCGGGGTGACGTGCGCGGTGAGCTTGGTGGGCTCTCCGTCCTTGCGGCGGATGCTGTGCACGGGGTTCGCGGTGAGCCGGAACGCCCACGTCTGTCCGGCCTCCAGCCTCTTCAGGAACCCGGTGTACTCGTGCGTCTGCCACGTGTTCGCGGGATCGGTCGGCCACCCGGCCTGCTCCACCACGTGGGTCAGGTCGGGCCGGTTCGGGCCCACCACGTACAGGAACACCTCGGCTCGGGCGTTGCGGTCCACCCGCCACAGCACCCGGGGGCCGTCCGTATCGCTGGGCAGCAGGTTCGCGTAGGAGCCCATCACGGCCGCGTGCACGGCCTGGGGCGAGGACAGCAGCCTCCTCGCTCCGGGACGGTGGGTGTTGAACCGGAATCGGGTGAGGTACATCAGCTTCCTCCCAGGGCGGCCATGGGGTCGTGGTCGGGGACCGGCTGGCGCCGCGCGAACGGGTTCGGCGCGTCAACCGAGTCGGTGCGCACCGCGCGCAGGGCGTAGCGGCGGTGCACCGGATCGAAGCTCAGCGGCAGGTCGCGCAGCGAGTCCGCCCGGCCGTCCCCGGGCTCCGCGTCCACCAGCGTGGTCAGTGGGATCTGCGCGTCCCGGCGCCTTCCCGTGCGCCGCCAGTACCAGTGGGCCGCTTGCCAGGGCTGGTCACGCAACGCCTCCTCGACGGTGCCCGCCACGGGTTCGCCCAGGTCGACGGGACGCGAGGGCGGGCACGAGCGCCTGCCGAGGTAGGGCAGGTAGACGGGGTTACGAACCGCCCGGTACAGCTCCGCGACCAGGCCCCGCTCCCCCTCCACCGCCGCGACGAACACGGCGTCGGACAGGTAGAAGCGCTCCGACACCGGCATGGACGTGTCCGTGTCCAGGTGTTTGGCGGTCTGGTAGTCGCGCACGCGGATTCCCGGCTGGTCCACCCGCACTCCGAAGCGCAGCGCCGCCAGGTCGGACAGGTCGGCGGTGCGGTCCCGGCCCAGGGCGGCAGCGAGCAGCCCGAGCACGCCGCTCTTGGTGGGGGCGTTCTCCGTGCCCCGGCGGGCGAACCGGGAGGCGGAGCCCCAGGCCTGGAGCGGGCCCGCCAGAACCAGGGGCAGGACGCTCACCGCACTCATGCCCGAGGCGCCTGGCGCTGGGCGACGGCCGCGCCGACCCGCTCGACCAGTTCGGGGAGGGTGACCTCGTCGCCCAGGCCGGAGAGCTTGGCGGTGCGCTCCCCCACCCGCACCACCCAGGTGTCGACGTCGTCGGCCGCCCCGAACGCCCGCTCCACCTGCGGCACGTACTCGGCCAGGCGCGCGCTGGCCTGGGCGACGTGTCCCGCACCCGCCTCCACCGGCTCCTCGAAGGCCCCCACGAAGCTGATCGGGCGCGCGCTGCGCAGCTTGACGACGACCGCGTCGGGCAGGGTGTGGTTGCCGAAGGTGTTGACCTTGCCGGTGGGCATCGACTCCACAAACCCGCGCACGAACGCCTCCACGGCCCGGCGCAACGGTTCGGTGACCGGCTCGTCCTCGCGCAGCCCCTCCCCCAGGTTCTTCCGCAGCAGGTCCACGTCCACGGCGGCGTAGCGGTACAGGGTGGCGGAGTTGAACTCGACGGTGCCGATCATGCCCGCGCCGGTCTCCTCCTCGGGGTTCCGGTCGTCCACGGCCGTGTAGTAGTCGGACTCGTTCTCCACGGCGTGCACGCTGAGGGCGTGCGCGACCTGGGCGGCGGCGTCCACGTTGACGTCGGCGCCGTCGGCGACCATGCGGCCGAACAGGGCGATGTCCACCGAGTGGCGGGTGTCGGCGACCGCCTTGGCCCGGGCCTTGTTGTCCTTGTCCTTGAGGAAGGCCTTGATGTCCTCGCGGCCCTCCACGGCGAGTGCGGCGAGGCCGTCGCGCTGGCGGGCGCTGAGGAACATCAGGTAGGCGGACTCGGGGGCGGGTTCCTGCTCACCCTTCTTCTTGGCGGCGTCGGCCTTGCGCTTGGGCACCTCGATCTTGGAGCCGGTGGCGACCTGGACGGTCTCGGCGGCCAGGGTCAGCGCCTCGGCCTCCTCGATGGAGGAGTCCAGGTCACGGATGCGGGAAGCGACCAGTTCAGCGACGCGTTTGGTGCGGGTGCCCAGTTCCTGGGGGTCGAGCAGAGCGTCGAAGGCCAGGCGGGTGGCGCGCTTCCAGGCCTGGCTGGAGACCCGAGACCGCTTGACCCCGCCGTAGACGGCGGTCTTGGGGGCGCCGGTGTCGTCGCGGTTGAGGTTGCTGGGAGGCACGGTCTGCAACACGTGCACGTCGAGAATGGTGCGGCTCATGGTGTTCCTCGTCTGGTTCGGTGCCCCGTCCATGACAGGCACGGGGACGGGCGGGTCGGGAGGCGGAGAAACTACGGGTGAGAGGTGCTTGGAAGGAGCCTCGACGGCGGCGACGCGGCGGTGCGATGGTGCGCGCGGTCAGTCCTCGGTACCGGTTTCGGTCTGCGAGCCGTCCGAACCGGCGTCGGCGGCGCTGTCCGTCCCACCGGACTCCTGCGGACGGTAGGCCTGGAAGCCGCGCCCCCAGGCCCGGCGCACGCGTTCGGCCCCAGGCCGGGTGCGGGCGTCGTGGAGCTGGTCGGCGAGGAGGCCGTAGTCGAGCGGAACGTCCTCGGCGCGCAGGAGCTGGACGATTCCCCGGAGTCGGTCGAGGCGGGTGGCGTGGTGCACGGCGCTCCCCGCCTGCACGAACCTCCTGCGCAGCGGCTCGTCGATGTCCCCGGAGGGCATGAGTCGGCGGACGGCCCCGCCGAGGTCGCGTCCGCGCCGGTGCATGCCCCTCTCGCGCTTGGACTGCTGGTGCAGGGCGTAGAGGGTCAGCGCCTCGTGCGCGGCGGCCTCGGCGTCCTCGGTGCGGGGGTCTGTGACGGAGAAGCGCTCGTAGAAGCGGTGGTCCAGCGTCAGCCCCACCAGCTCCGGTACGGCCTCGATGGGCTTGCCCGCGCCCCGGCGCAGCTTGGCCAGGGTGGCGACGGCGTCGGGGAGGTCCTTGAGGTAGCCGCCCTGGAGCTGGCGGACACGTTCGTCGACCAGCGCACCGACGTCCTTGAGTTCGGGCACGAACTCGGCGGTGCTCGTGGTGGTCACTGCTCTTCCTCCGTGGAGTGGTCGGTGTTGGTCAGGGGGAGCGCCCTGCGCAGGGCGGAGCGGAAGCGCAGGTCGGCCCTGGAGGCGGTGAGCCAGGCCGAGCCGTTCTTGGTGGCCACGACCCGGCCCGCCCAGGCGGCCTCCCCTGCCGTGTCCATGAGTTCGGCGCCGAGCCGGGACACGTTCCGGTGTGCCGTGAGCTGCCAGGCGCGGTGCTGTTCGGCCGGGTAGAGGGGGTCCTCTGAGGGGCGCAGGTCGCGCAGCCACTTGCGGAAGGGCTCGTCCAGCTCCGCGAACCCGCGGTCGCGGGCGGTGGCCCGGGGGGCCTCGGTCTCCGCACCCGCCGCCTCGGCCAGGGCGGTGGCCAGGTCCCCGAGGACCATGACCGCCTCCTCGGCGTCGTTGACCGCGTCGACCGCGGTCTGGCCGAGGGTGCTGTCCTGCTCGTGCAGCAGGACCACGGGCATGGCGACGGTGTCGTCCACGATCTCGTCGATGACGGACTGCTGGGTGCCGTAGACGGCGCCGACCAGGCGTGCGCGGACGAGGAAGTCCTTGTCCAGGTGCTCCTCCACGGTCAGGCGCGCGATCCAGTCCAGCACCCGGGGGCGCACGATCTTCGCGGCCTCACGGCGCTGTTCGGCGCCCCGGACTCGGCCGGTGACCAGGGCGGCGAGGCCGCGCCAGGCGCTGCGGTCGGGGTCGTGGTCCCGGGGCAGGTAGACCTGCTCCTCACCGAGCTTCCTCTCCTGGGCGGGACTGCGCCGCCAGGCGGTCATGGGCTCCCGGTCGTGCTTGTTGCGCGGGGTGAGCGGGTCACCGTAGGCGAGCAGGACGCCGTGGACCGCTTCACCGTCGTGGTGCAGGCGGACCCGGCGGCTCTGCCAGGTGTAGAGGTCGCGCAGGCCGTGGGGGCGGGTCTGGGCCTCCGCTCCCCCGAGGGCCTCGGCGGTGGCCGGGGCCCGGCGCCAGGCCGGGCGGTCGTCGGGGCGCGAACGCAGGTTGTCGGTGTCACGGGGCAGCAGGTTGAGCAGGAGGGTCGTGCGCAGGTCGTCGCCCTCCACGTGGATCCCGCCGAGGTTCCCGGACCACCCCACCCCCTGCGGGTAGACCTTGCCGCCCTTGACCCGGGGGTCGCCGACCACTCCGGACTTGATCCCGGAGGTGTCGTAGGCGTGGGCGTGCAGGAGCCAGCGGGCGGCCTCGGCGAAGCCCAGGCGTTCGGCCCCGTGCGCGCGCATGGTGAAGAAGCGCGCGTTGTTGGGGACGTCGGCCACGATCGGGTCGAGGGAGGAGTACTCGCCCTTGGCCGTGCGCAGGTCCGCGACCTGGAGGAAGGGGGCGGTCGGGTGCAGCAGGTCGAGGCGGTCGCGGTGTTCGCCGAGGTAGTCGCGGACGCGGTCCGCGGGGAGTTCTCCCCGGCCCTCGTCCCACAGATCCGCCCAGTCCTCAATGTCCTCCGGGCCGTCGATCGCGTCGTGCAGGATCGCCAGGAGCAGCCGCAGGAGGGCGAAGTCCTGGGTGGGCACATCGCCGACCAGACGCCGGATCTGCGCGGCCTGCTCGAAGACCTCGGTGAGGGAGAGCTCGGCCTCCGTCCCGTCGAGCCGCTGGACGGGGACCCAGGGCCGACTGGTCAGGTCGAAGGAGGGCGGGTGCGCCGGTGGGGGCGCGGGTCGCGGTGGGGGTGGCGTTGGCCCGGAGGCGTCAGTCGGCACGGTGGACCTCCAGTCCGTCGGTCGGGGTGTAGTGCAGTCGGAATCCGGCGAGTTCGGCGCGGTCGTCCTCGTCCAGGAAGAGGATGAGCTCCTCGGCGATCCAGTGGGCGTCCTTGGTCTGCCAGGCGAGGACGAGATCGGTTTCGAGTTCGGTGATGGCCCGGTCCAGTTCCTTGGGGAAGGTGAACTGGTAGGGCAGCCGGAGCGCGGAGGCCGCCAGGGCCCGCGCGGAGGCGGGCGGCGGCGCGGTGCCGGTGGGCAGGTCCAGTCCGCCGCGCCCGTCTGCCAGCCAGGGAACGGTGGTCACGGTGCCGTCGGCGGCGCGGCGGGCGACCAGGACCTCCAGGCTGTCGCGGGTATCGCGGACCTGGGCCTTGCCGGCCTGGGTTTCGTCAGCCTCACCGACCCCGGCCTCGACCCAGCCGATGAGCGCGCGGCCGTCCCGGGCGGCCGGTTTGAGCAGGAAGGTCTCGGCCTTCTCGCCCTTGCGCGCCTGTTCGGTCTCGTATGCGGCGAGGGCCTCGGCCATCGCCTCGTGCCAGGTGTCGGGGGCGGGGTCCTGGTCGCCGTAGGCGTCCTGGACGAGAGGGCTGATGTCCTCGGGGAGGCGGACCGTGCGGGCGGCGTCCCCGTCCGCGGCACCGGACTCCAGGCGGGTGCGGAGCACGGCCAGGGAGCGGAGCAGGGGGTACTGCCCGTAGACCGTCCGCGAACCCCGCACGGGTGCGGGCGGCACCTCGTCCCAGTCCACGCCGGTGACCAGGCAGCGGGCCCGGCGCACGCGCTCGGGCCGGTCGGACTGGTCCCGGCCGCGCGGGTGGCGGTGCAGGCGTCCCATGCGCTGGAGCAGGAGGTCGACGGGGGCCAGGTCGGCGACCAGGAGGTCGAAGTCCACGTCCAGGGACTGCTCCACGACCTGGCTGGCGACCACGATGTGGCGGGTGGGGCGCTCTCCGCCGAGTTCGGCGACCTTGGAGGGCGGCCCGTAGTCGGCCACCAGGGCGTCGTCGTTGGCGGCGCGGTCCAGGGCGAGGAAGCGCGAGTGCGTGACGGTGACCGTGTCGGCGCCGAAGCGGGCGCGCAGGTGCGTGGCGGCCTCGTGGACGCGCGCGACGGTGTTGCGCACGACCAGGGCGCAGCCGCCGTCGGCCAGGGCGTGCTCCAGGCGTGCGGCGAGCGCGTCGAGGTCGTCGGACAGGGGTTCCACGACCACGTCGGTGGCACGGCCGGAGGCGGCGGGGGTGTGCAGGCGGGGCGCGGCGCCGGTCTCGGCCGTGGTGATGAGGGGGTAGGCGCGGGCCTTCCCGATCTCCTCGTACCCCTCCCCCGAGGCGCCGGTGTAGGCCTCGGCCAGCTCGCGCCTGCGCCGGGCGGGCAGGGTCGCGGAGAGGACGACGACGGGAACGCTGTACCTGCCCAGCCAGGACAGGGCGCGGTCGAGGTAGGCGTTCATGTAGGTGTCGTAGGCGTGGGCCTCGTCGATGACGACCACCTTGCCCGCCATGGCCAGGTGGCGCAGGGCCAGGTGCTTGCTCTTGAGGCCGGTGAAGAGGAGCTGGTCGACCGTGCCGACGGCGAAGGAGGAGAGCATGCCCTTCTTGCGGCCCCGGAGCCAGCGGTGGGCGGTGAGGGCGGCGGGGGTGCGGGGCGCGCGGCCCGTGCCGGTCCCGCTGTCCCCGGCGTCGCGGTCGGTGTCGTCGGCGAGGCGGTGTCCGCCGCCCATGAGCTGCGTGAACTCCTCGTTCAGGTGTGCCTTGGAGTGGGCGAGGAACACGGAGGCGGCCTCCTCCGGCATTCCGGGGAGGCGGTCGAGCCAGGTGAGGTAGCGCCCGAACATGGCGTTGCTGGTGGCCATGGTGGGGAGGGCGACGAAGCAGCCGCCCGCGCCGGACCGGGCCGCGAAGATCTCGGCCACGGCCAGGGCCGCCTCGGTCTTGCCCTCGCCCATGGGGGCCTCGACGATCATCAGGCCGGGGCCGGACATCCGCCGCGCGGCCTCGACCGCCTGTTCCTGGACGGGGCGGACGGTCGCGCCCTCGGGCAGGGCGAAGCGTTCCGCGAAGAGTTCCGCCGCGGTGCCGCCGGGTTCCTCGGCCTTCCACTGCCGGGGGAGGCCGAGGAGGTGCCAGGCCTCGCGGGTGCGCTCGGGGTCGGTGCTGCGTCCGCCCGCTCCCGGGAAGAGGGGGAACAGTTCCGGGTTGCTGGCGATCCAGTCCGCGACGATGACCAGGGCGGTGAGCAGTACCTGCACGGTCTGCGGGAGCTTGAGGGAGTTCCAGTCGGAGAGGCGTTCGGTCGCTCCGGTGACGCGGGCGGCGGTGTCGAGGAGTTCGGCCTGGACGGAGGCCCAGGCGTGCTCATGGCCGGGGGTGCGGAGGAGCTGGGGGTGCCGGTCGAGCTCGGCGATGGCCGAGTAGCCGGGCGGGACCCCGTGGTGGCCGCCGGCGACGACGGTGAGCTGGTGGGTGTCGCGGGCTTTCCAGCCGTGGTTCGCGACGAGCCAGTCCCGGAGGATGAGCTGTCCGGCGAGGCCGTGTGGGGCGAGTTCGCGGTTGGCCATCTGCTTCTGGAGGGGCATCTCCAGGCCCTCGCGGCGCATGTCGTCCGCGAGGTGTTCGACCTGGCAGGCGAAGGCGGGGGTGGCCTTGCCGATGTCGTGGGTGGCGGCGAGCCAGACGGCGAGGGTGCGGGCGTCGTCCTCGCCCTTGGGGAGTGCGTGGCTGACGTGGTCGCGGATCTGCGCGGGGAGCCACTCGTCCCAGAGCTTGGCGGCGACGGCGGCGCTGTCGGCCATGTGGCGGTAGAGGGGGAGCCAGCCGTCGGAGTCGAAGTCGTGCTTGGCCCACGCGCGGCGGGCGGCCTCGGAGAGGCGGTCCTTCCAGGGCTGAGGGCGCCCTTCGTGCTTCATGGGGCACATTGAACAGGTGTCCGACATGTCTTCGCAGCGAAACAGAGGGATTCGCCCTGTCCTCATCCGGCCAAGGAGGTTTGCCCGTCCGTGTAAACCGAGTGGCATGTGTGCCGGGCGTGTCCCCGTGCGCACGGAGAGCACACCACCACCCTGGACCCCGGCCGCCCACGCTCGGGACCGTCCCCGCGTGCGCGGGGAGCATGCGTCCGCGCCAGGTCATGACCTGACGGCCGGGGGATCATCCCCGCATGCGCGGGGAACGCGTTACAGGTCCCGGTAGATTTCGCGACGGTGAGCCACACTCAGCACGAGTACCACCAACTGACCGTTGTGAATCGTGTACACGATCCGGTAGTCGCCCACCCGGATGCGCCAGGATTCGGTGTCGCCCTTGAGCGGGATGCTTCCGGGTGGGCGTGGGTCCACCGCGAGTTCTCGAACCTTGCGCGCGATCCGAAGTCGGATCGGTTTGTCGAGCTTGCCGAGTTGCTTGAGTGCTGGGTCAGCAAAGGAGACGGTGTAGGGCTCGTTCACCGGCCCAGCTCGTCTTCGGTCAGCCCGATCTGGCGCATCGCCTCGTCGAAGGGCACAACCGTGGACCGGCCCGCCGTGATGTCGGCCAGGCGCTCGGCGGCGATACGGGCGTCACGCTCGTCCAACAGCTCTTCGTAGTGGTCAACCATCTCGGCCGGAACGATCGCAGCGGCCCGCTGGTGAAGGCGCCCACGGGTGACGAAAGTGACCTCGCCGCCGTAGACGGCGCGATTGACGCGCTCGGAGAAGTGATCGCGGGCCTCGGTCACGGACAATTCGTGCGGATGGCTGGTGTCAGTACTCACGTTCTCCATCATGCCCTAAACAGACGCCAACCTGGCGTGGTTGGCGTGGTTCTTCGTCCTCCTCGCAGGACACGATGAAGGTTCGCGCCGCAGGAAACCATCCCGGCGTGCGCGGGGAGCACGACCGGGTATCGGAGATCTTGTCGCACGAGCGGGGACCATCCCCGCGTGCACGGGGAGCACGCCACATAGGCCAGGTGTCCGATCGGGTCGCCGGGACCATCCCCGCGTGCGCGGGGAGCACGGGCGGGACACGTGCACCTGGAACGCGGCCCGGGGACCATCCCCGCGTGCACGGGGAGCACCCCAGAGCGCTCACGGCGGCGTAGGCGTCATCGGACCATCCCCGCGTGCACGGGGAGCACTTTGGGCTGCTGCTGTCTTCTCATCTGCACTCGGGACCATCCCCGCGTGCACGGGGAGCACCCGCCGATGTAGCAGATCCCGATCCCCTGGGTGGGACCATCCCCGCGTGCACGGGGAGCACTCGGAAGGGCGCGACCGCAGTGGGGTGTGGGAGGGACCATCCCCGCGTGCACGGGGAGCACGGGGCAGCCAGCAGTCAACGACCTGCGAACTTACCAGCGGCAAGCGCCCGTTTTTCCAACTTCCCAAGATTCGGACATAGGCCCCAGAAATCCCATAGACCCCTTGGCTTCAAATTTCATCACTGCCCGCCCACCTTGGCGCTCCCAAGAAAGACTTGCCACTCACCGCCAGGGAAGGCAAGAACACCCAACTCACGATGCTTGGTGTCCCGGACCGCTGCCGCACCGTGCAGGTCAGCCACCTCTACACACGCGGCTTCGCTCTGCGAGTAGCTCGACTTGCGGAAAACGACGTCCTCACCG
The DNA here is from genome assembly GCF_965343085.1 of Nocardiopsis synnemataformans. Taxonomy (NCBI): domain Bacteria; kingdom Bacillati; phylum Actinomycetota; class Actinomycetes; order Streptosporangiales; family Nocardiopsidaceae; genus Nocardiopsis; species Nocardiopsis synnemataformans. The sequence continues at coordinate 108,206 of NZ_CBDRFA010000005.1, forward strand.
AACGCCGAGTCTTCTGGCTGCATGCTTCTAGTCCTTGTGCTGGCGGTGCCCATGGGCGATCCCCTGGAGCAGTTTGAGGGTTGGTTTTCCGTCGTCCAGAGCGGACGCGCGTAGGCGGTTGAACGTTCCTGCGTAGTGGTCCACGTTCTCCGTGCTGGACATGAACATGTGGGACGAAGGGCCTTGGAGGTAGACCGTCAGCAGTCCATGGTGGTCCACACGCAGGATAGAGAACGAGGCGAGGGTCAAGGCCGCATGGGCTCCGGCGCTGTAGGGCAGCACCTGGAGTGTGACGTTCGGGAGGGCGGCCAATGCGATGAGGTGGTCGAGCTGCTCGGCCATAAGCTCCCCGCTACCGATGCGCTGGTGCAGAGCGGCTTCCGCAACGATTATCCACACCTCGGGAGGGGCGGCCTTCGTCAGTACTTCCTGACGGGTGAGCCGGACCTGAACCTCCCTGTCGAGGTCGCTGTCAGGACGCATGGTCGCCTCGATGACCGCACGAGCGTAGGCCTCCGTCTGCGCCAGACCGGGGATGAGCTGAGACTGGTACATCTCGATCGAGGTCGCCTGAGCTTCGATGTTGGCGTATGACCGATAGCTCCGCTCCAGCTCGTACGGCTGCCAACGGTCCGGTTCACGTGCCTGCTTCCGGAGCGCGAGCAGACGGTCAAGCTCCTCCGGAGCGCCGTACAGGTTGAGCAAGCGCTCGATCGCCGACGGACCGGGAACCGCTCCGCCATCGCCAGGCGTCTCCCACCGCGACAGGCTGCTGGGCGCAGTCCGCATGGCCTTGACCACATCTCCGAACTTGCGTTCTCCTCGAAGCTGCCTCAGCTCCTGTGCCAGTTGCCACTGCGCAAGCGTCGGGTTGTCAGCCATCCCTTGATCATGCCCTTCTTCGCATGAGTGGACAAAATTCGCCACTTTCAAAAGCTACTTGCATTTGCCCGTAGCTCTGACTTTACTGGGAGCGAAGCACCTCACCCTTCAAGGAGGCGTCATGGCTATGAGCCGCCGGACAGACAGCAGGTCGACGAATGCCGAACAGCTTCAAGAACCCGCATCGGCATGGGAGCGGTTCGGGGAGCGGGTCCGGGCTGCCCGGGAACGCCTGGGCCTGTCGGTCGAGGAGCTGGCCCAGGACGCCTTTGTCTCCCCCAGCCGGATCAGCGGCATCGAGTCCGGCACCAGCGAGCCCCAGCGCAACGACGCCCGCCACCTCGACAGCGCGCTGGAAGCGGAAGGCGTGTTGTGGGACGCCTGGGCACAGACGTTCATCACCGCCGGCCTCCGGGCCGATGCCACGGTGGCCGACCTTCTCCCCCAGGCGTTCCAGGTCCGGGCGTACGCGCCCCTCGTCCTGCCCGACGGCTTCCTGACCGAGGACTACGCCCGCGCGCTGAACCGGGCTGAGCGGCCCATGGAAGCTGCCTCCCTCATCAGGGACCGACCCGCGATCTGCAAGGTCTACGGCGCGCCATCCGGACCTCCGTATCACTGCCTGATCGTTGACGAAGGCGCCCTCACCCGACCCGTGGCCCCTCCCAATGTCATGCGCGTCCAGCTGTCCCGCCTGCGCGACCTGGCCAGCAGTGACAGCATCACCGTGCACGTCGTTCCGGAGGGCACCGCACCCCATCCCGGCCTGCGCGGGGCGTTCTGGACGCTGGCTTTCTCCCCGCGCCACTGCCTGGCCTACACCCCTCACCCGCGCGGGCCAGGCCACCTGGTCACTGACGCCACCCACATCAAGGGCTACACCGACCTGTTCGCCACCCTCCAGGGCGTGGCCCTGTCGTCAGCCGAATCCCTGCGGCTGCTGGATCAGGCGGTCGAACGCTTTCCCGAGAAGCTCAGGCGTCGTGCCCTCACAGCGGGCAGCGCGACGGGAGCCAGTGACACCCACGGAACCACCACTGTGGCCAAGGTCTGACCAGAAGCCTCGTCCCCCACGTGTTCCCGGCCGGACACGTTGAAGCCCTGGCAGGCGTTAAAGCGCCTCCAGGGCACGGCCGACACTCGAAAACACACGAAAAGGAGTTACCGGCATGGTCATTGTGCCGCAGGCCTCGCCGATCACCGCCTACCCGGAACGGCGCTGGGAGCCGCGCCTGTACCCCGGAACCCTGTCCACCGCCAGTCGCGTGCGCTCAGACCTGCGCGCCGATCTCATCCGGTTCGCCGCAGCCGATGACGACCTGGTGGAGACGGTGGTGCTGTGCGCCAGCGAGATGTTCGCGAACGCCGTTGATCACTCGCGGTCGGGTGAGGTCGATGGGCGGGTCATCCGTACGCTGGCCGTTCACACGGCGCCGGACGGTGGGGCCGTGCTTCGGCTGTCGGTGATCGACGACGGCGTCAAGGACACCCGCCCCCTCATCCCCCGCCAGCGCACGGCTGAGGAGTGGCAGGAGGCCGAGCGCGGTCGAGGCCTGCTGCTGGTCGAGAACCTGGCGGTGGCCTGGGGTTCTCGTCCCGTACTGGACTTCCCCTTCTGCGCGGGGCTGGGCACGGTGACCTGGGCCGAGTTCACCCTTCCTGATCCGGCGAAGCCGAGGAGCGCCCGGTAGGCCCATCCCCGCGTGCGCGGGGAGCACCGGCTGCCCATAGGGCCCGGTCTACCGGGGTCGGGACCATCCCCGCGTGCGCGGGGAGCACACGCGATGACCTCAGTCGGTGTCGGGGGAACAGGGACCATCCCCGCGTGCGCGGGGAGCACCAACTAACCCACCACCCGATGCCCGCCCCGCGCGGACCATCCCCGCGTGCGCGGGGAGCACATTGGGGGTCACGCCCACTCTGTACCCTCAGGAGGACCATCCCCGCGTGCGCGGGGAGCACCCCGCGTCCTCGCCGTCCACGAAAACGCGGTAGGGACCATCCCCGCGTGCGCGGGGAGCACTCGGCGTCGTCCACGGCCCTGCTCATCGCCGTGGGACCATCCCCGCGTGCGCGGGGAGCACGACCCGGTAAGCGCGAACGCCCCGTCCACCGTGGGACCATCCCCGCGTGCGCGGGGAGCACTTGGTGATGGTGGGCGGCGGGCGGTTGGCCGGGGGACCATCCCCGCGTGCGCGGGGAGCACACGTCCTCGGTGGTGGCGTTGTAGAAGTTCGCGGGACCATCCCCGCGTGCGCGGGGAGCACGTCGTCGGCGAGGAAGGCCCCGAGCTGGCGAGGGGACCATCCCCGCGTGCGCGGGGAGCACTCCCTGGGCAACCTCGCCACGGGCGTCGCCGGGGGACCATCCCCGCGTGCGCGGGGAGCACGACACCACGACCCTTTGCGCAGGTCAAGCAGGGGGACCATCCCCGCGTGCGCGGGGAGCACTACGTCGAGCGGGGCTGGCAGGTGTTCGCGCTGGGACCATCCCCGCGTGCGCGGGGAGCACTCGTGGAAGGTCATGCTGTAGGGCTCGCGGACGGGACCATCCCCGCGTGCGCGGGGAGCACCCCGGATACCGCACCAGCGCGTTCCCCGCGGAGGGACCATCCCCGCGTGCGCGGGGAGCACGCTGCCAGCAGCCGCGCGGAGTTCTCGGAGTAGGGACCATCCCCGCGTGCGCGGGGAGCACTTCTCGGTGGCCAGCAGCGGCAGGGCGCGGATGGGACCATCCCCGCGTGCGCGGGGAGCACGACGGCCGGTCCGTGGTATTCCACCGGACCGCGGGACCATCCCCGCGTGCGCGGGGAGCACCGCGGGCGCGAAGTCGCTGCCGTTGGGGTCGAGGGACCATCCCCGCGTGCGCGGGGAGCACAGTCAACGACCTGCGAACTTACCAGCGGCAAGCAGCCGAATTTCCAACTTCCCGAAAAACAGACATGTGCCACCAAAACCCCATAAGCAACCAAACCCCTCAAGCACCACCAAGCCACACACCCGAGACCGCCTCGCTCCACAGCAACATAACCCGGCTCATAGATTTCGGCACCACCAACCAGAAGAAGGGGATACCGCAGTCCCGAAGCTCCCGCAGACAACAAGACGACAGGCCCCGAAAGCGCCCCGTTAAAGGCGCTCCCGGAGCCGTCGGGCCCCATCAAGATGCCTTGTGTCGATCTCTCTCAGCGTCGACGGCGGGCGAACAGCGTGGAGTCGTGGGCGTCCACAGCGGTTCCGTCACGGGTCAGCTTCCGAGGCCGCTGCTCGACCACGAGGGCCTCGAAGTCGTCCGGCAGACCGGGCAGGAGCTCTTCGGCGAGGAACATGGCCCTGCGCTGCTTCTCGGTCATATGGGCGAACTCCTCGGACGGCGCGTGGCCGACGACGAGAAGGTGCCCGCCGGGCGCGACGGCGTGGGCCAGCAGGCGCGTCACGTCCACCATCCCGCCGTCCGGCGCGTGCAGGTAGTGGCTGGTCACCAGGTCGTACGACCGTCCGTCCGCCGCGATAGTCCGTGCGTCGACCTTCCACCAATCGACCCGGTCGGCGACTCCGGCCTGCTCTGTGCGCTGGGCGGCCCGTGCCAGGCCGTTCGCGGAGAAGTCCGCTCCGGTCACCGTCCACCCCTGTCGGGCCAGCCAGACCACGTCGCCGCCCTCGCCGCAGCCGACGTCGAGCGCGGTACCAGGGGTCAGCCCGGTCGCCGCCGCGACGAGCTGCGGGTTGGGGTTTCCGGTCCAGAACCTCTCCTGACCGGCGTACCTCTCGTCCCAGCCCTCGGGCTCGAACATGGCGGCTGCTTCTTCCTCCGTGAGTTGCGGGCGATGCTCGGTCACGGGGCTCCTTACTGTCCGCGCTCCGGGTCGGATCGCGGGCTCATCGGCATGTCCGGGTTCACGTCTCTTCGGGACGTGGGGCCGTGTCGGTGTCCGCCGAGAACGCGCTCGGCGGCTTTCACCTCCAGCTCGGGGCGAACAGGTGCACGGCACAGGGTCAGCCCCGCGCCCAGACCCGCCGGGCCGTCACCGGTGATCACCACGTCCCAGGGGTGCGTACCGCGATAGTGCACCCACTCCGGGGAGAGCGTCACGAAACTTTGCGGGAACAGCAAAATCCGAATCGTCGAAGGACCGCGGGAAGGTGCCGTGGACCGCGTTCCGGTCGCACGGTCTCTCCGAGCGAGGCGGAACCCGCCGACACACCACACTCCGGACAGCCGCCGGAAAACCCATCGCATTCCAAGCGGTTTCCCCCGTAACGTGCTCCTCGCCGTACCGGACCGATATCCCGGAGGAGGCTGTCACAGCTCTCCCGGGTCCGAGCGGGAAACCCGAACAGCCCGCAGGGTCGGCGACAGGACTTTCGCCGTTCGCAAGCCGAGGGTTCCTCGGGAGCGGCCACGAAAAAGGTACCCGCGGTCGACCAGGAGGAAAGATGGCAGGCGCCCAGGTCCGGGGCACGATCGCCCGTAACCCCGACGACGGGGAGCAGGCGTGACCGCCGATACGAGCCGAGTGCCTCCTCCCGCGACGCTGCCTCCCCCGGCGAAGCGGTGGGTGCTTCCCTCCCTGGTCCGCTACTCCTTCTCCGTGGCACCGGGCACGGCCGCCCTGACCACGGTGCTGGCCGTCCTCGCCGGTGCGGCCCCGGTCGGCATCACCATCGGGATCGGCGGACTGGTGGACGGGCTCACCTCTGCCATCGGCCAGGGGCTGGGCACCCCGGCGGCGCGGGAGTGCTACCGCTGGGTCGCCCTCGTCCTCGTGCTGTTCTTCCTCACCCATATCGCCGAGTCGGCGCGCACGGCTCTGGGCCGGGACCTCGGCCGCCGGGTCACCGGCCGACTGAGTGAGCGCGTGATGACGGCCGCCTCGGAGCCGACGACCATCGGCCACCTGGAGGATCCGGCCTACCTGGACCGGCTCGGGCGGGCGCGGGGCGAGGGGACCATCGACATGCCGCCCGGGGAGGCGGTCTTCGGCTTCTCGACCAAGGCCTCGTTGTGGGTGACCGGTGTCGGCTCCGCGGTTCTGCTCACCCAGGTCACCTGGGGGTTGGGGCTCATCGTCTTCGCCGTCTTCGCCGTGCTCCACTCCCGGCTGGTCCGGAACTACCGGATCGCTGTCATCGAGACCGTGAACCAGACGGAGAAGCTCCGCCGTACGTCCTACCTGCGGGACGTGCCGACCACGCCGGGCGCGGCCCGGGAAGTGCGCCTCTTCGGTCTCACGGCCTTCTTCCGCGACGCCTACCACTCGGAGTGGCGCGTGAACATGACGGAGGTCTGGCGGCGGCGGCGCGAACACCGCGTGTTCGTCGTCGTGATCGTCGTGGTCACCGGCGTCACGGTCGCCTCGGTCCTCTACTACCTGGCGTACCGGGCCGCCACCGGAGGAACGACGGTGGGCGACCTGGCGCTCGGCGGCCTCGCCCTGCGGGCCCTTCTCCAGGTGCTCCGGACGGACGAGGACGACCTGCGCACCAGCTTCGGCTCGAAGGCGGCCGCCGAGGCGTTCGCCTTCCCGGTCGTGGCGGCGCCGGACGGGCCGGACACCACTCCCTGGGCGGCACCGGTCGCGACCGTCTCCTGTGAGGATCTGCGCTTCCGGTACGGCGGCGCCGCGGACGACGTGCTGCGCGGCATCGACCTCGACGTTCCCGCGGGCCAGTCGCTCGCCGTCGTCGGTCTCAACGGGGCCGGCAAGACGACGCTGGCCCGGCTCCTCGCCGGTCTGGACGCTCCGAGCGGGGGGCGCGTACGCGTCGGTGGGACCCCGGTCGAGGACGCCAACCGCCGGAGCTGGCAGCGTCAGGTGGTCGCCGTCTTCCAGGACTTCGGCCGCTACGAGCTGACCGTGCGGGACAACATCGCCTTCGGTTCCCTGGCTCACGCGGACGACGAGGAGGGTCTGCGGGCCGTGGCGCGGCAGGCCGGACTGCTGAAGTTCGTCGAGGGACTTCCGCACGGCTGGAACACGGTGATGTCCAGTGGGTACACGGGCGGGGTCGACGCGTCGGGCGGAGAGTGGCAGCGCATCGCCATCGCCCGGGCGCTGTTCGGCCTGCGGCACGGCGCACGGCTCCTGATCATGGACGAACCGGCCGCGAGCCTCGACGCCCGCGCCGAGGCCCAGCTCTACGACACGTTCCACGAGCTCACCGCAGGGGCCACGACCGTCGCGATCTCCCATCGGTTCGCGACCGTGCGCAAGGCGGAACGGGTGGTCGTACTCGATCAGGGCCGGATCGTCGAGGACGGCACGCACGAGGACCTGATCGGTGCCGGCGGCCGGTACGCCGAGCTGTTCCGCCTACAGGCGAAGCGTTTCGAGGAGGCACCGTCGTGATCAGCGCCCTGCGCTTCGTCCTCACGACCGGATACCGCACCGACCGGTTCCGTTCCCTGATCGTGGTGGCGGTGGCGCTTCTCGAACAGGCCACCGGGATCGGCCTCGCGGTGGCGATCGGACTGTTCAGCGAGGTGGCGAGCGGACGTTCGACCAGCGGCCTGGTGGTACTCGCGCTGTGTGTGGCGGTCTTCGTCATGCTCACCCAGGGCACCTTCATCGCCGGTTACTTCACCCGCCTGCGCCTACAGGAGGAGATCCAGAACGAAGTCGAGCGCCGATTCATCGACGTGGTCGGCACGACGCCGACGTTGGAGGTCCACGAGCGTTCGAGCCGCTCCGACAAGGCGGCGGTGGTCCGCGGTGCGCGGGGCGAGATCGGGCCGGGCTTCGACCGGCTGATGTGGCTGGCCGGAGCCGCGCTGGCCCTGATCACCTCGGCCGCCCTGATGGCCTCGGTCGTTCCGGTCCTGGCCGTACTGCCGCTTTTCGCCGTCCCCGCGGTGCTGGCCACCCAGGCGGCGGACAGGAAGCGCGGTCAGGCCGTGGAGCGTGCCACGCCCCGGACCCGGCTGGCCGGTCATCTGTTCACTCTCGCCACGACGGCCGCACCCGGCCGCGAGACCCGCCTCTTCGGACTGGCGGGCGAACTGCGGCGCAGGCACCGCGAGGAGTGGGACTCCGGAGGCCGGGACATCGCCCGGACCGATCGGCTGGCCCGGGTACCGGTCGCGCTGGCCTGGCTGCTCTTCGTGCTGGCGTACGCGACCGCCGTCGCCCTGATGGTGCGGGCCGGGCTGTCCGGCGATGCCCCGCTCGGCCTCATCGTCGCGGCCGTCGCCGTCAGCAGCCAGATCACCGGCCAGGTACAGAGCTTGCTCAACCTGTCCTTCTGGTCATTGGAGTCGCTTCGGGCGACCCGGGCGTTCCTCGACGTGGTGGAGGACGGCACCGCGGAGCGGGCGGCCGTCGTGCCGACCACGCCGGTGGCGGTGCCCACCCGGCTGGACGGCGGTATCAGGGTGGAGGGACTCGGCTTCCAGTACTGGAACCGCGATCAGCCCGCACTGAGCGACATCGACCTCGAACTCCCGGCTGGCACCGTGGTGGCCCTGGTCGGCGAGAACGGCGCGGGGAAGTCGACGTTCGTCAAGATGCTCAGCGGCCTCTACCAGCCCGGTGAGGGGCGCGTCCTGGTGGACGGAACCGATCTCGCGCGGTTCGCCCCGGACGAGTGGCGCGCCCGGATCACGGCGGCCTTCCAGGACCCGGTGCACATCGAGATGTCCCTGCGGGACACGGTCGGGCTGGGCCGGATCGAGCATCGCGACGACCCGGAGCGGGTCATTGAGGCGCTGCGGACGGTCGGCGGCGACACGCTGCTCGCTTCGCTGCCCGAGGGCCTGGACACCCGGCTCGGGCGGAAGTCGTGGGACGGCAAGGGACTGTCCGGCGGCCAGTGGCAGACGGTCGCCAACGCACGGGCGGCGATGCGGCAGGCACCGCTGCTGCGGATCCTGGACGAGCCCACCGCCAGCCTCGACGCACGGGCCGAGGAGTGGCTGTTCCAGCAGTACGCCGACCTGAGCCGCCAGGAGGGCGGTGTGACCGTCCTTGTCACGCACCGCTTAACGACCGCCCGGGCGGCTGATCTCATCGTGGTCCTGGACGGCGGCCGGGTCGTCGAAACCGGCACCCACGACACACTGAGCCGGACTGACGGACTCTACGCCGAGCTGTTCCGCCTCCAGGCGCGGTACTTCGTCTGACCGGATCTGACCGGATGTGCCGAACCTGGAGTGACGAAGGAGGTAGCTGCCCCTGGTCCGACCGGGGACCATCCCCGCATGCGCGGGGAGCACCGGGTGACGTCCATGGACAGGGTGCCGTCGGTGGGACCATCCCCGCGTGCGCGGGGAGCACCGGAGGGCCTCCATGCCGGGGTACCGGTACCAGGGACCATCCCCGCGTGCGCGGGGAGCACACCCCGGCCAGCCTCAGGTGCAGGGCGATGTAGGGACCATCCCCGCGTGCGCGGGGAGCACTCGGCAAATGGCTGGAGCGCCTCGGTCACCCTCGGACCATCCCCGCGTGCGCGGGGAGCACCGTGGTACACAGCGCGGGTGGTGTGCGCCTCGGGGACCATCCCCGCGTGCGCGGGGAGCACCTTCGGCGCGGCGACGGTGCGGACCCCGAGGTGGGACCATCCCCGCGTGCGCGGGGAGCACTCGGCGTTGGGGATCAACAGCCCGTCGAAGGTGGGACCATCCCCGCGTGCGCGGGGAGCACGCGCGGATTCCGCGCATGATGTCGCGGTTGAAGGGACCATCCCCGCGTGCGCGGGGAGCACTCGTCCAGGTCGGCGTAGGTCTCGCCTGCGGCTGGACCATCCCCGCATGCGCGGGGAGCACCGAGGGGGACCGTAAGGCGCGGGTAGCGCTGGAAGGACCATCCCCGCGTGCGCGGGGAGCACCGCCTCGTGCTGGTCCGCCCTCCGGTCCTGGTGGGACCATCCCCGCGTGCGCGGGGAGCACCGCCTCGTGCTGGTCCGCCCTCCGGTCCTGGTGGGACCATCCCCGCGTGCGCGGGGAGCACCTCGCGGGCCTCCGCGGCTGCAAGCTGGAAACGGGACCATCCCCGCGTGCGCGGGGAGCACACCCGCGTGGGGTATTCGGGTGCGCGGCACCTGGGACCATCCCCGCGTGCGCGGGGAGCACCCACCGCCCGCGTCTGGGCCCGCATGGGCGCCGGGACCATCCCCGCGTGCGCGGGGAGCACCCGGCCGGTCGTGGGCCCGTGGCCTAGGTTCAGGGACCATCCCCGCGTGCGCGGGGAGCACTGGACCGTGTACGAGGACTCGAACGGTCTGATGGGACCATCCCCGCGTGCGCGGGGAGCACAGGGACAACCGGTCGGGTGCGCCTCTGCTGGGGGGACCATCCCCGCGTGCGCGGGGAGCACACCACCCTCCGCACTGCTGCCCACGGCGAGCCGGGACCATCCCCGCGTGCGCGGGGAGCACCGCCAGAACGACATCAGGCGGCCGTCCAAGTCGGGACCATCCCCGCGTGCGCGGGGAGCACAACGTGCTCGGCCCGTTGAGCGACCCCGAGTTGGGACCATCCCCGCGTGCGCGGGGAGCACGCACGACCTGTACCAACGTGCTGCCTGAGGAGGGGACCATCCCCGCGTGCGCGGGGAGCACAGTCAACCACCTGCGAACTTACCAGTGGCAAGTGCCCGTTTTTCCAACTTCCTGAAAAACAGACACTGACCCCATAAAACCCAAACGCCCCACGACTCCCCTAACGACCGTCAACCCCGTACGCCGCGAGGAACACCCGCACTCCCTCCTCCGCATGCTGGCACAGTTCCGCCTCCGTCGGAATGGCCTCGTCCCCCAGCAGCATCGCGCGGTTCACCGGCTCCGACATCACCAGCCAGTTGAAGTGGGACGCCGCCCGCAGGGGGTCCTCCACCGCCAGCAACCCCCTCTCCCCCAGCCGGGCGAAGCTCTCAGCAAGCCCAGCGATCGCCCTCTGCGGCCCGCACTCGTACAGCACCCGCGCCAGCTCCGGGAACCGCGCGACCTCGCCGATCACCATCCGCCTCAACCGCATCAACCGCGGCGTGAGCACCACCGTGAGCTGGCGACGCGCATAGTCCCGCAGGTAGGCCTCCACGTCCTCGACCCGGTCGGGCTCGGGCGTCTCGTCGCGCACGGCGTCCCCCGCGCCCGAGGTCATACTGGTGACGATCTCGACGAACAGCCCCTCCTTGCTGCCGAAGTGCTTGTAGACCGTCTGCTTCGACACCTCCGACAGTGCGGCGATCTCGTCCATGTTGGTCCCGAGGTAACCGCCTCTGAGGAAGACCTCCTCCGCAGCGCCCAGGATGGCCCGGCGCTTGCGGGCCGAGCGGCTCAGCCCCTCCTCCGCTGGCGGGTTCACGCTGTTCAACACCTCGTCTTCGTCGTTCCGGGTTTCGTTTCGACCCTTTTGTCCTATGGGTACTGTACGGTCTAGTTTCACATCACATGCGGTACTGGACGGTCCAGTGTGAAACCGGACCGAACGCGGTAGCGCGTCAGAGGGAACGAGAAGCCACATGTACGTCAAGTTCGCCGAACTCCCCGTCTTCGACCAGGAGCGGGCCAAGGCCTTCTACACCGACCGCCTCGGCTGCACCGTGGCGACCGACGCGCCCATGTCCGACGACGGGTGGCGGTGGATCGAGCTCGGCTTCCCCGGCTCGCGGACCCACCTGCACTTCCAGCGCCGCGCGGACGAGGACCCGTCCGCCGAGCCGGTCATGGTCCTGGTGACGGCGGACGTCGAGGGCACGGTCGAGGCCCTGCGCGCCGAGGGCGTGGAGATCGTCACCGAACCGCAGGAGGCGATGTGGCAGCCGGGGGTCACGGCCGCCGAGTTCCGCGACAGCGAGGGCAACCGCATGGTGCTCAGCGACAGCTGACCGCCGGACACGGAGAGGCAGGAGACGCAGACATGTCACACCACTCGCGCCACTCACCGGGAGCGCACACGCTGAAGGTTCCGGGCGCCAGGATCCACTACGAGGTCCGCGGTTCGGGCCCCGTGCTGCTGATGATCCCCGGCGGCCCACAGGACGCGGGCGTCTACACCGCCCTGGCCGAGCACCTGTCCGACCGCTACACGACCGTGGCCTACGACCCCCGCGGCAACTCGCGCAGCACGCTGGACGGCGAGCCCGAGGACCAGCGGGTGGAGGTGCACAGCGACGACGCCGCCAGACTGGTCGCCGAACTGGACGCGGGCCCGGCCTACGTGTTCGGCAACAGCGCGGGCGCCCAGATCGGGCTCGACATGGCCGTGCGCCACCCCGGGTCGGTGCGCGCGCTGCTCGCGCACGAGCCGCCCTGCCTCATGCTGCTCGACGACCCCTCCGAGGTGCTCGCCCGCGACCAGGACGTCTACGACACCTACCGGCGCGAGGGCGTGGAGGCGGCGATCGGCAAGTTCATGGCGCTGAACGGCCTGGACGAGGAGGCTGAGGGAACGCAGGAGGACGGCGGGCGGGAACCGGAGGACGCGGCGACGGAGGGACCCATGCACGAGGACCCCGAGACCTTCGAGCGGGTCAGCGGCAACTTCGCGTACTTCCTGGCCCACGGGCTGATGCCGCTGTCGCTGTACCGGCCCGACGTGGAGGCGTTGCGGGAGGGCCGTGTCCCGGTGACGGTGGGCCTGGGCGACGCCTCCGCCGGGCAGCCCATCCACGACATCGGGCTCGCGCTCGTCCGGCGCCTGGGCACGGAGCCGGTCGCCTTCCCGGGTGACCACGTGGGCTTCGGGACCCATCCCCGCGCCTTCGCCGAAGCCCTGCACGGCGCCCTGGACGGTGCACCCAAGCAGCGCTGACCGTCTGAACGACGTACCGAAGCAGCGCTGAACAGAAGTGGTCGGGACCGCCCGCGGTCCCGACCACGCTCTCTCCCGACACCGATCAGGGTTCCGGCCGCGCGGAGCCGGGCCGGGGCCTGACCCGTCCGCTCCGGCATGGTCCACGGCCCCGGAGCACACCGCTCCGGCACGGTCCCTGCCCCGCGCGGGGCAGGGCGCCGGGCGTCCGGTTCAGTCCCGCCGGGCTCCCTCCGGCCAGATGACCTCCACCGGCACTCCCCTCCCCCGCGCCGCCTCGACCGCGTCCCCGGTCCCGCCCCTGCCGTCGGCGGGCTGGCCGTCCCAGACCGCGAACAGCAGCTCCACCCACTCCAGGACGGCCTCGTTGGCGTCCTCGTAGGCGGCGCGGTCCGCCCGCCGGTGCGGCATGTAGCGCACCAGCGAGGAGCTCACGAGCAGGTCGTCGAAACGGTCCAGGTTGGCGGGCTTGACCTTGGCCTCGCGGTAGTCGGCCGAGGGCAGCACGACCTCGAGCCTGCCCCCGGCCTCCAGCACGGCCTCGGCGAAGAGCTGGTCCGCGCCGCGCGCCAGGCAGGAGACGCCGACGAGCCCGTCGTCGGCGTAGGGACCGAGTGCCGCCACCAGAGCTTTGCGCACCAACGTCACGCTGTCACCGGAAAGATTCGAATGACCAGTGATTCCGATTCGAGTCACGTCATCCCTTTCACATTTCGCTGATGGTGCAGCAGCGTATGTGATAACTCGTCGCGGACCTCGGCCACGTGCGGGTCGCGGTGGTGCGTGGCGGACTCGGTGTACCAGTCGCGCAGGCGCCTGCGGACCCTGCCCGAACCCAGGGAGGGTTCGAGGGCCGCGGCCTGGCGCACCACCCGCGCGGCCTCGGCGGGCTCGTCCAGCAGCAGGTAGGTGCGGCCCAACCCGATGAGGTCGAAGGCGCGTCCGCGCTTGCCCGAGGGGGCGCGCAGCTGGAGTGCCTTGGTGATGTAGGCGGCGGAGGACTCGGCGTGCCTGCGCCGGGCGCCCGGGTCCTCCTGGAGCACAGCCAGGTCGCGGTAGCGGGCACCGACCACCCCGGCCAGTTCGGCGTGGTCGAAACCGCCCACCCAGTCGGGCACGTCCTCCCCGTTCGCGCCCGCGAGGAGGTCCTCGGCCTGGATGACGGTGCGACGGTAGGCCTCCGACCTGCCCATCCGAGCGTAGGACCAGCCCTCGCGCGTGCGCAGCATCGCCCGGACGAGTGCGGGCGCCCCGGTGGAGTCCGCGCTGTCGAGCGCGAGGCGGGAGATGTCCAGGGCGTCCTCGGGCCGGTGCAGGTCGAGCATCTGCCGGGCCATGTCGGCCAGGACCCCGACTCCGTAGGGGCGGTGCTCGGGCCCGGCCTGGTGGAGCGCGCGCAGGGAGAGGGTGTAGTACCGCTGCGCGGTGGGGTGGTCCCCGGCGTCGAAGGACATCGAGGCCACGGTCTTGGACAGCTCGGCCATCACCGCGAACAGCCGCCCCTGCACGGGGGCCGGCTGGGGGGTCTCCACGAGTTCGGACACCTCCGAGAGCTGTCCGACGACGGCCTTGCGGCGCACGCCCAGGCGCCACCTGTCGTTCCAGTGCCGCAGCGCCACGGTGGCGGCCTCGATCCGCCCCAGCTCGGCCTCTCCGATGGTGCCGCGGACCAGGCCGGGGGCGGCCGGGCCGGGCAGCAGCCAGTGTTCCAGCGTCTCCGTCAGTGCGGCGCCCATCAGGAGCGCGCCGCCGACCGCGAATGCGTCTCTGCGTTTCATCAGGTCCTTCAGCGTGATGTCGACGATGTCCTGCGCCGTTCTGGACGCGGACCATAAATCGCCTTCTTGCACCGAGGATTCTGTCCAGGAAACGCCCTTCGAATACTCGTCACCCGAATCCGCGAGGCCCAGGGTCCGGCGGGCCTCGGACGGCATGGCCAGGCCGTCGGCGATGCGCTGCCACGTGCTCAGCGCGGTGACCAGGCGTCTTCCCGCCATGATCGCGCTCACGTGCGGCTGGGCCATGTCGACGGCGGAGCCGATCGTCTGCTGGCTGGCACCGGTGTGCTGGCGGACGAGCCCGAACAGGGCCCCGGCGTCGTGCTCGGCCAGCGAGCGCAGGACGTCGGCACGGGCCCAGAAAGCCCGTGACGGGGAAAGACGTGGACCGACCAGGGATTTCGTCATGCATACCGCCGGTGTATATCGGCACGGAATTCCGCCCTCGCGGACGAACGGCGTTACATCTTCCGTAGTAATCCTTACCCGGAAACCCCCGTCCCCGTAATGGACGCAAGACCCTGGTTCGTCCATGCCGGAGACACCCCCGAGGAGAAGAGCGGTGACCTCCACCCCACAGGCAGGGCACGGCGGCGGCGCGGGCCACGAGTCCGGAGCCGGTGTCGGTGCTGTTCACACGAGTGATTCGCGCGTCCGGCGGCGCGGAAGGCCCGGCCGGACCGGGCACCCCGGGTGCGTCAGGCGGTGCGGGAGATGCGGGAGGTACGGAAGATGATTCCCCCGCACGAGAGGATGGTCGAACGCCTCGTCGAGGAGGGCGGCCTGGCCGCGGAGTGGCGCGGGGCCTTCGCGGCGGTTCCGCGGCACCTGTTCCTGCCCGACGAGATCGCCGACCCCGACACGGGCGTGCCCGTCGACCGCTACCGCGGCGAACTGCGGTGGCTGGAGGCCGCCTACGCCGACGTCCCCGTCGTCACCCAGGTCGACGACGGAGCCCGCTACGGCCCCGGAGAGCCCACGTCCTCGTCCCCGGCGCCGTCCTCGGTGGCCGAGACCTTGCAGCGGTTGCGGGCCGCACCGGGGATGCGGGTGCTGGAGGTGGGCACCGGCAGCGGGTACACCGCCGCCCTGCTCGCGCGCTTCCTGGGCGACGACGCCGTCACCTCCGTGGAGATCGACTTCGAACTGGCCGAACAGGCGCGGGTGCGGCTGATGAGCGCGGGGCTCACGCCGCTGGTGGTCAGCGGGGACGGCATGCGCGGCTGGGCGGGGCGCGCGCCCTACGACCGGGTGGTCAGCGCGGTGACGGTGCAGCGGGTCCCCTACGCCTGGGTGGCGCAGTGCCAGCCCGGCGGACGCGTCCTGACACCGTGGGGCACCGCCTTCCACCGCGGGGTGACGGCCGACCTCGTGGTCGGTCCGCACGGAATCGCGCACGGGAGGTTCACCGGGCACACCGACCGCATGTGGGCGCGCGCGGACCGGACCCCCCGCCACCTGCTGGAGACCTACGTCCGGCCGGACGACGACGAGCACACCACGACGTGCTCCCGGCTGCACCCGGGAGAGGTGGTCGGCGACTCCGACGGGGCCTTCGCGGTGGGGTTGCAGATGCCCGACGTGCACCGGATCGTCCGGCTCGGGGGCGGCCCCGAGGACCCGCGGTTCACGGTGTACCTGCTGGACTCCTCGACCTGGTCGTGGGCCTCCTGGCACATCGACCCCGGGCACCGGGACCAGGGCTACGAGGTGCGCCAGCACGGTCCCCGGAGGCTGTTCGACGAGTTGGAGGCGGCCCACCTGCTGTGGGTGGAGGCGGGGCGTCCCGCGCACACCCGGTTCGGACTGACGGTGTCGGCCGAACACCAGCTGGTGTGGCTGGACGACGAGGCCACGATCTTCGCCGCCACGAGGTGACGGGGCGGGCGGAGCGCCGGGCGGCCGGGACCACGGCCTCCGAGGTCCCCGCCCCCACGAGGACACGAAGGCACGCGGACACGAGAGAACACGAGGATCCGACGAACCGCGGAGGCCGTTCCGGTGGGAACCGCCCGTGCGGCCGTCGCACGAACCGAGGAGAAGACAGATGACCGTCCTGCCACGCCCACGGCGACCGATCGACCTGGACAGGCGCTGGAAGCGCCGCAGCTATCCCGCGAGCCTGGCCGCCATCCGCAGAGCCCGGGCCGACCTGCGCGCCGACCTGTCGCGGATCTCGGGCGCCGACGAGGAACTGGTCGCCGCCGTGGTGCTGTGCGCCAGCGAGATGCTGGCCAACACCATGGAACGGGTCCTGCCCGGCGGAGGCGGGACGGAGGTGGTGCGCACGCTCGTCCTGCGCCACGACCCCGGCGGGCACCGTGTCCTGCGGCTGTCGGTGGCGGACCGGTGGGTCCCGGGCGCCCTGGCGTGCGTGCCGGGTCCGGAGGCGGACCGGGACTGGCGGGAGCTCGCGCTGGGTCAGGGGCTGCTGCTCATCGGCCACTTCTCCGCGCGCTGGGGAACCCGTCGGGCAGGTGCGCCGGGCGAGGGCCGGGGCCGCGTGATCTGGGCGGAGTTCGACCTCGCGCCGCGGTGGAGTCCGCGCCGGGTGGCGGCGTAGGAGGGTCCGGGCCCCGGGTTGGAGCTGGGCCCGGGGCCGGGACGGGAGAGACGGGGCCCGAAGCGGTCCGGAGGACGGGCCCTGGCGGAGGACCGGAGCGCGGTCGCGGACCGGTTCGGTGTCGGCGCGGGAACGAGCGCCGGTCCGGAGCGGGCCTGACCGGGGAGGGGTCGGTCAGGCCTGGCCGTCGCCCCTGACGCACCTGCTGGCCGCCGACGCGCGCCGGTGGTGTAGGAAGGACCGCGTGACGAGTCCTGGGGCCGCCCCCTACCGCGCGTTCGCGGAGCACATGATCGAGATCCCCGCCGGAGAGATCGTCCTGCGGGACGAGGGAACGAGGACGGACTGGAAGGTCGGGGTCGGCGCCTTCCGACTGGCGTCGTGTCCCGTGACCCGCGATCTGTACGCCGCTGTCGTGGGCGGGGTGTTCGGGAGCGCTGGGGCTGGCGGGACGCGTGAGGTCGATGGAGCGTCCGTGGGTGTCACAGGTACGGCTGGTGTGGCTGGTGCGGCTGATGCCGTGGGCACAGCGGGCGTGGCGGATGTCGCCGACGCGGCTGGTGCCGCGGGTGGGTCGGGTGTCGCGCACGAGGCGGACACCGCGGGTGCCGCCGGACCGAGGACGCCGGTGACCGAGGTCTCCTGGCTGGACGCCGTCCGGTTCTGCAACCGGCTCTCGCGGATGGAGGGACTCGAACCCTGCTACTCCGGTGGCGACGACCCCGACGCGCTGGACGTGGCCTGCGACTGGAACGCCGGGGGCTACCGCCTGCCGTCCGAGGCGGAGTGGGAGTACGCGTGCCGGGCGGGGAGCTCCGGCGTTCGCTACGGAGAACTCGACGACATCGGTTGGTACCGGGCCAACTCCGGCGACGGGGCGCGTGACGTCGCGACGCGGGCGCCCAACGCCTGGGGGCTGTACGACACGATCGGCAACGTGTGGGAGTGGTGCTGGGACGTCTACGACCCCGCGGTCTACGGCCCGTACCGCGTGTTCCGCGGCGGAGGGTGGAACGACCATCCCCGGGGCTGCCGGGCGTCGTGCCGCCGCAAGAGCCACCCGACCCTGCGCGTCGACGACCTGGGTTTCCGGCTCGCCCGATCGCTGTGAACCGGGCGGCGTGCCCGGTCGATGCGGGCCGAAGAGCCGTGTGCCCGGCCAGAAGTCCCACGGCCGGGCACGCGGTGAACAGTCACGCCCCGCGCGGGGGCTCGTCACCGCCGCCATCACCCTGACTGTCGGCTGGCACTGACTTTGGCACCCCCCGACGAACGCCGGGCGTCCTCCCCCGATCCGGAAAGGTGTCTCCCGTCACACGCGCGGATCCTTGAGTGTGCCGTGTCGGCATGGTTTCTCCTGGTTCACAGCTCGCCTGTCTGACCGAGCACGAACGAGAGGAACGACATGACACTGCCCGATCTGGTCCCGGTCGAGGACTTCTTCAGCCCACCGGAGCGCGCCGGTGCGACGATCTCGCCGGACGGCACCCGCATCGCCTACCTGGCGCCGTGGAAGGACCGGCTCAACGTCTGGGTCCAGGACCTCGACCCGTCCGGAAGCTTCGTCGGCGAACCGCGCTGCGTGACCGCCGACCAGACCCGCAGCGTGATGAGCTACCAGTGGACCGACGATCCGCGCTGGCTGCTCTACCTCCAGGACAGCGGTGGTGACGAGAACTGGCACCTGTTCCGGGTCGACCTGGACGCCACCGAGCCCACGGCGGTGGACCTGACGCCCTTCCCCGGCGCTCGGGTCATCAGCTTCGAGCCGTCCAGGGGACGGCCGGGGAAGCTGGCCGTCTCGCTCAACGCCCGCGACGCCGCCGCGTTCGACCTGCACGAACTCGATGTGGCCACCGGTGAGCTCACCGTGCTGGCCCAGAGCCCCGGCGCCGCAAGGGTCTGGACACAGGGCCGGGAGGGCGAACTGATCGCCACCGCGCTCAACGCCAACAACGACTTCGAGGTCTCCCGCCACGACTCCGCGACGAACACCACGAGCACCGTCCTGGTGTACGAGGGCGCCGACTACCCGCTGGGCGTCTTCCCTGCGCAGGTCACACCGGACGGCACCGGGATGTGGATCGGCTCCAGCCGGGGCACCGACCGCACCCGCCTGGTACGAGCCGACCTGTCCACGGGTGAGGAGACCGAGGTCGACAGCCACCCGACCCTCGACATCGACACGCGCGCGCAGGTCTCCGCTCTTTCCCCGCCGCTGATCCGCGACCACCGGGGTGAGCTGTTGGGGGTGCGCTACCTGGGTGAGCGCCAGGTCGTCCACGCCCTGGACCCGCACTTCGCCGAGGTGCTGGCGAACCTGGAGAAGCTGTCCGAGGGGGATGTCGCGGAACTGTCGTCCGACGCCAGCGGGCAGCGGTGGGTCGTGAGCTTCACCCACGACCGCGACCCGGACGTGACCTGGTTCTACGACCACGCCAGCGGCCGGTCCCGGCTGCTGTTCCGTCCCCACCCGCACCTGGACCCCGACGCGATGGCCCCCATGCGGCCGGTCACCATCACCGCGCGCGACGGGCTGGAGCTGCCCTCCTACCTGACCCTGCCGGTGGGCGTCGAGCCGAAGAACCTGCCGATGGTACTGATGGTGCACGGCGGCCCGTGGGCGCGGGACGCCTGGGGTTTCGATCCGACCGCGCAGCTGTTGGCCAACCGGGGCTACGCGGTGCTCCAGATCAACTTCCGCGGCTCCAACGGGTTCGGCAAGGCCCACATGAAGGCCGCCATCGGCGAGTTCGCCGGAAAGATGCACGACGACCTCATCGACGCCGTGGACTGGGCCGTGGAGCGGGGCTACGCCGACCCGGAGCGGGTCGCGATCTTCGGAGGTTCCTACGGCGGCTACGCCGCGCTCGTGGGGGTCACCTTCACCCCGGACCGCTTCGCCGCCGCCGTCGACTACGTCGGCATCTCCGACCTGGCCAACTTCATGCGCAACCAACCCGTCTTCGTGCGGCCCGCGCTGGCCAACAACTGGTACCGCTACGTCGGCGACCCGGACATCCCCGAACAGGAGGCCGACATGCTGGCCCGCTCGCCGATCAGCAGGGTGGACCGGATCACCACACCTTTGATGGTGGCGCAGGGGGCCAACGACGCCCGCGTCGTCAAGGCCGAGTCCGACAACATCGTCGCCGCTCTGCGCGAGCGCGGCGTGGACGTGGAGTACCTGCTCAAGGAGGACGAGGGACACGGGTTCGTCAACCCGGAGAACCAGCTCGACCTCCACCGCGCGGCCGAGCGCTTCCTCGCCCGCCACCTCGGCGGACGCCGGAACTGAGCCCTGCTGGGTCGCGGCCGCACGGGAGCGGCCTCGGCCCAGCGCCTCACCGCGCCTCCCGGCCGGGCGGGACCGATGACCGCGGGCCCCGCCGGCCACCCGGCCGTTCAGGGCCGCTGGTCGGCCTGCTGTTCGGTCTCCAGGTCGGCCATCGCAGCGCGGGAGAGGCGGTTGAGGACGTCGAGTTGGGCGGGGTTGTACAACTCGTTCAGCGCTGTGGCGAAGGCCTGGGCGGCCTTGCACCGGTCGATGGCCGTCGTGGCCTGGGTGATGCGCAGCTCGGGGCGGTCGGCCAGCAGGGCGCGGGAGGTGCGCGACAGCCGTTCGGTGAGCTCGCGGCGGGTCCGCTCGTCGGCGTCGGCGGGCAGGTCGTTGAACTCCTGGTCGGCGGGACCGGAGCCGTAGGCCCGCACCAGCTCGGTGAAGGCCCGCTGGGTCTGTGGCGTGAACAGGCGTGCCATGACCGCGGCCAGCGAACGGTCGGCCTCGGTCATGGCGGTCTCGGCGGCGGCCTGGGCCACGTCGGGCGGCAGTTCGGTCGGCCCGGGCCCGCGCAGGGCCAGGGCCAGCTCCGCGCGCATCCCCTCCAGGCGCTCGATGGCCTGGGCGAGCTCGCCGTCCAGGGCCCGCAGTTCGCGTTCGGGGTAGGCGTCGGCCTGGCCCATCTGGGCGATCTGCACCAGGGAGAACCCCAGGTCCGAAAGCCGTTTGACGCGCATGACCCGCACCAGGTGCTCGACCTTGTAGCGCTTGTAGCCGTTGGCGCCGCGCTCGGGCTCGGCCAGCAGACCGACGTCGTGGTAGTGCCGCACCGTGCGCAGGGTCGTTCCGGCCAACTCGGCCAGTTGACGGGTGCTCCACGCCATGACGGCCCCCTCCGCGCTCATGGTCTGGCGACCGTTGCTCCCCCCGGAACGCTAGTGCAGACCCCGCGGTCTACGGCCCGTACCGCGTGTTCCGCGGCGGAGGGTGGAACGACCACCCCCGGGGCTGCCGAGCGCCGTGCCGCCGCAAGAGCCACCCGGCCCTGCGCGTCGACGACCTGGGTTTCCGGCTCGCCCGATCGCTGTGAACCGGGCGGCGTGCCCGGTCGATGCGGGCCGAAGAGCCGTGTGCCCGGCCGTGGATCTCCACGACCGGGCACACGAGGACCGAGCACCGGAAACCGGTGCGCGGGGCACTTCCGAGGAATACGGCCTAGGCCGGGCGGCGGGGACCGCGGCGGCGCGAGGCCGACCCGCCGCGCGAAGCCGATCCGCCACGCGGGGCCGACCCTCGCGGAGCCGATCCGCGGCCGCCCTGGCGGCGCGGCTCCTCGCGCGGGCCGCTGGGCAGGGTCACCGGGACCCCGGAGGGCTCCCGGGCACCGGTCACCCGGGCCAGCTCGGGGTCGCCGGCACTCACCTGGGCGACCTGCGCGTCGATCCGTGCCCGCTGCATCAGCCTGGCCATGTCACGACGCTCGTTGGGCAGCACGAGCGTGACCACGCTGCCCGTCTCACCCGCGCGGGCGGTGCGCCCGCCCCGGTGCAGGTAGTCCTTGTGGTCCGTGGGCGGGTCGATGTTGACCACCAGGTCCAGCCCGTCCACGTGGATGCCGCGCGCGGCGACGTTGGTGGCGACCAGCGCGGTCACCGTACCCTCCTTGAACTGCTTGAGGGTGCGGGTGCGCTGGGGCTGGGACCGGCCGCCGTGCAGCGGTGCCGCCCGGACGCCGCTGTTGAGCAGGTGCTTGGCCATCCGGTCCACGGCGTGCTTGGTGTCCAGGAACAGGATGACCTGCCCGTCGCGGGCCGCGATGTGGGTGGCGGTGGTCTGCTTGTCGATGTGCGACACGTGCAGGACGTGGTGCTCCATGGTGGAGACGGCGCCCTCGGACGGGTCGACCGAGTGGACCACCGGGTCGTTCAGGAACCGGCGGACCAGGGTGTCGACGTTGCGGTCCAGGGTGGCCGAGAACAGCATGCGCTGTCCCCCGGCAGGCACCTCCATCAGGATCGCGGTGACCTGCGGCATGAAGCCCATGTCGGTCATCTGGTCGGCCTCGTCCAGGACGGTGACGTCCACCTGGTCCAGAACGCAGTCGCCGCGCTCCATCAGGTCGCGCAGGCGGCCCGGGGTGGCCACGACCAGCTCCACGCCCTGACGCAGGGCGCGGGCCTGACGGCTGATGGGCATGCCGCCCACCACGGTCGTCGTGCGCACGCGCAGCGAACGGGCGTAGGGGGCGAGCGCGTCGTTCACCTGCTGGGCGAGTTCGCGGGTCGGTGCGAGCACCACGGCCAGGGGGCGGTGGGGATCGGCCACGCGGCCCTCCAGCCGGGCGAGCAGCGCCAGCCCGAAGGCCAGGGTCTTGCCCGAACCGGTCTGGCTGCGGCCCAGGACGTCGCGCCCGGCCAGCGAGTTGGGCAGCGTCGCCGCCTGGATGGCCGACGGTGTGGTCAGGCCCTGGCGGGCCAGCGTCGACTTCAGCGGCGCGGGCATCTCCAGGTCCTGGAAGGCGTGGACCGGGTCGAGCGCGGGGGTGGTGGAGACGGGGAGCGCGAACTCTCCGGAGGAGCGTCCTGCCTGGCGTCCGCCGAAACCGCCGCGCTGGGGGCGGCCGCCGGACTGGTGGGGGCGCTGACGGCCGTAGCTGCCGGTGGGACGGCCACGACGCGCGTTGGTGCGGGGTTGGTTCATATGGGGCCTTTCGCCGCCGACGCGTGCCTGGCGGGAAGCCCTCGGGGGCTTCGGCGTGTGACACCGGGTGTGCGCCGGAAAGATTCTTGGGATCCACGGCCCGCACGGAGAACCCGGGGTCGTGGCAGAGGACCGGACCAGCGCCTGTCGGAGAACGACGGCCAGAAGAGCGGTCCGGGAAAAACAAAACCGGGGAGGGGCCACCGCCGCGAGGGCGGGCCCCTGCCCCGGAAGGAGTCTCAGCTCAGTCAGATCAGGGTGATGTTGTCGGCCTGAAGGCCCTTGGCACCCTGGGTGACGTCGAAGTCCACGGCCTGGCCCTCCGCGAGCTCGCGGTAGCCGTTGGCCTGGATGGCGGAGTAGTGGGCGAAGACGTCGGGGCCGCCGCCGTCCTGCTCGATGAAGCCGAAGCCCTTTTCGCCGTTGAACCACTTGACCTTGCCGGTCGCCATGGGTGTTCCTCTCGTTCGGGAGTATGAAGAAAACCGCGGTCTGACGATTTTCCCGTCACTGCGGCAATAACCCGAAAAAGATGTACATCCAACGGGAATCACGACTGCAACTCCACTGAATCTAGCACAGATTTTTCCAGCTGCCCCAGAGTGACCGTGTGTCACATGGCACCGAAAAACGTGGTAACGATCCGCCCGCAGAACGCGTTGGACCCACTCCCGTACGCATCGCCGGGCCCGACCCGCGAGCCGCCACCGCCTCAGCGGCGCGGGGACAGCACGGCGGGCAGTCCGAAGTGACGGAAGAGCGCGGTGTCGAAGAACATCACCGTGTGGGCGACCGCGTCCCGCCCGGGCGCCAGCTCCAGCACCTGGATCCCGAACGCCCGGTGGGCGCCGTCGCCGCCCCGCATGTACAGCGCGAAGGCGGGCTGCCCGTTGGCGGCGGTCGGCACCAGCGCCAGGTCGCCCGGGCCGCTGGCCGGACAGTGGGCGGCGATGAGGCGGCCGATGTGCTCGGCGCCGCGCACCCACGTGGCGAAGGGCGGCATCTCGAACACCGCGTCCGCGGTGAACAGCTCGGTGATCGCCGAGATGTCGTAGGACTCGAACGCGTTGACGTACCGGGCCAGGACCTCGCGCTGCTCCGGCCGGGGCTCGGCGACCTCCTCCTCGGTGGGGGTCACCCGGGCCAGCTGGGCGCGGGCACGCTGGAGCAGGCTGTTGACCGCGGGGACGGAGACACCGAGGGTGTCGGCGACCTCGGCCGCGCTGTAGCGCAGCACGTCGCGCAGGATCAGCACCGCCCGCTGCTTGGGTTTCAGGTACTGGAGCGCGGCGACCAGGGCCAGGCGCACGCTCTCGCGCGCGGCCACGACCGCGCCGGGGTCGTCCGCGCCGACCAGGACGTCGGGCACCGGCTCCAGCCAGGGCAGCTCCGGGCGGTCGGCGAGTTCGCCCTCGGGCTCGGCGGTGGGTCCGCCGAGCCCGGTGGGCAGGGGCCGCCGCTGACGCTTGTCCAGCGCGGTCAGACAGGCCGTGGTGGCGATCCGGTGGAGCCAGGTGCGCAGGCTGGAGCGGCCCTCGAACCGGTCGTAGGCCCTCCAGGCGCGCAGGTAGGTCTCCTGCACCAGGTCCTCGGCGTCGTGCACCGACCCCAGCATGCGGTAGCAGTGCGCGAACAGCTCGCGCCGGTAGGGGTCGGCGAGACTCATGAAGTCCTGGTCGGACGCGTGTTCCACCACGACCGTCACGTTACGCCTCCTGTATGACAGAACACACGTTCCCGAACGGGTCGGCGAACCACGCCACCGTCGGGACGCCCCGCGAGATCCCCTTTCCGTCCTGGTCGAAGCCCTCGTAGCGGAGCATCCCGACGCCGCGGCGGGCGAGCTCGTCCACGACGGCGTCGATGTCGTCCACGGGCAGGTTGAGGACGGTGAAGTCCGCGGGCTCGTGGTCGGGCCTGGGGTAGACGAGGATCGCCCGCCCCTCCCCCAGGTCGATGCTGAGCAGGCCGTGCTCCTCCATGCCCTCGACGGGCCCGACCGCGAGCCCGAGGGTGGTGCCGTAGAACTCCCTGGCCCGGTCGGGGTCGGGAACGGCGAAGGAGCCGAAGGCCCTGGTGGTGTCGAACATGGTCTTCTCGCTAACTCTCACGCGACATGGCGGCGCGGTGCTCGTCGCTGAGCTGGATGATCTGGACGTGGTTGCCGTCGGGGTCGACGGCGGTGCCGAACAGGCTTCCGTCGCGGTCCTCCAGGGGCGCCAGCCACCCGGTGCCCCGCGCGTCCACGCGGGCGGCGACGGCGCGGGCGTCGTCCACGTCGACGTTGAGGATCATGCGGGTCGGGTCGCCCGCCCTGGGCGCGACGTCGTCCCGGCGGTCGATGAGCAGGTGGAAGGTCCCCAGGCGCAGGACGCGGTAGCCGTCCATGTCGACGTCGTCCTGCGGGGAGAGGACGTCGGCGTACCAGTCGTGCAGGCGGTCGGGGTCGGTGGTGGCGAGCAGCATGCCGTCGAGGTTGGGGCGTTCCATGGTCTCCTCCGGGTGGTGTGGTGTTCGGGTCCGCGGCATCGGGTGCGGGCCGTCGTACTGGTCGGCGCCGCCGGGTCCGGAGCGGCCGGATCCGGAGCCCCCAGCCGGGGTCACCGGTTCCGGACGGCCTCAGGTCCGGCGCTCGGTGCCGCTCACCCGTACTGACCCGTCGGCGTACGCGGACTCATCGGCCAGCGGCGGTTCTTCCACCATCGTTTTCTCCGCCGACGCGTCCGCGGCTTCCCGCGCCGGTTCCTGCGGTGTTCCCGACGGAGCCGAGCGCAGCAGGACCACGGCGGCCGCCCCGAACACGGCCATGGCCGCGCAGCCGATCACCCCGACCAGGTTGATCCCGGAGGTGAAGGCCTCGCGCGCCGGACCGAGCAGGCTCTCGGCCAGGCCCGCGGGCAGCTCCGCGGCCACGGCCACGGCAGCGGGCAGGGTCTGGCCCGCCTCCTCCGGCACGCCCTCGGGAACGGTCATCCCGGAGCGGTAGACCGCCGAGGCCAGGCTGCCCAGCAGGGCCACGCCCATGGCGACGCCGAACTCCCCGCTGGTCTCGGACATGGACGCGGCGGCCCCGGCCCTCTCCCTGGGCGCCGAGCCCACCACGATGTCGGTGGCCAGCGCGGCGCCGGGGCCCAGCCCCACCGAGGCCAGCAGCAGCCCGGCGACCACGAGCGGTGTTCCGCCCTCGACGGGGACCAGGAACAGCAGGGCAAACCCCGACGCGGTCACGAGCATGCCGCCGCCGATGACGTTGGCCCGGCCCACGCGGGCGGCCAGCGGCCCTCCGGCCATGGTGGCGGCGATCATCGCCAGCGCCGGGGGTACCTGCCACATCCCCGCGACCAGTGAGGAGTGCCCGGCGACCATCTGGAGGTACTGGCTGATCAGGAGGAACGTGCCGCCCATGGTGATTGCGCCCGCCATCATCACGCCCAGCGCGACACCGAAGGGGGGCTGGCGGAACAACCCGAGGTCCAGCAGCGGGTCGGGCAGGCGCAGCTGGCGGCGGGCGAACACCGCGCCCATGGCCAGACCGAAGGCGAGGCAGACGAGCGGGCCGAGGACCGGTCCGCCCTCGGCGACGGCCTTGAGGCCGTAGACGATCGGCAGGATGGCGGCCAGGGACAGGGCGACGCTGACCAGGTCCAGCCGCCCTGGGTCGGGCGCGCGGTGCTCGGGGAGCAGCAGGGGCGCGCACACCAGGAGCAGCAGCATGACGGGGACGCCGAGCAGGAACACCGAACCCCACCAGAACCACTCCAGGAGGAGCCCGCCCACGACCGGGCCGATGGCGGTGCCGCCCATGAAGCAGCTCGTCCACACCGAGATGGCCACGGCGCGCTGCCGCGGGTTGACGAACATGTTACTGATCAGGGCCAGAGTGGAGGGCATGAGGGTGGCTCCGGCCACGCCCATGAGGGCGCGGGTGGCGATGAGCGCGGCGGAGCTGGGCGCGAAGGCCGCGGCCACGGAGGCCACACCGAAGGCGGCGGCGCCGATCATCAGTAGTCGTCTGCGGCCGATGCGGTCGCCGAGGGTGCCCATGGTGATGAGGAACCCGGCGATCATGAAACCGTAGACGTCCATGATCCACAGCAGCTGGCTGCCGGAGGGGCGCAGGTCGGCGGCCAGGTGGGGCAGCGCCAGGTAGAGCACGCTCATGTCCAGGGAGAGCAGCAGGGTGGGCAGGGCCAGCAC
Organism: Nocardiopsis synnemataformans; assembly: GCF_965343085.1. NCBI lineage: Bacteria > Bacillati > Actinomycetota > Actinomycetes > Streptosporangiales > Nocardiopsidaceae > Nocardiopsis > Nocardiopsis synnemataformans. Next base: position 135,354 of record NZ_CBDRFA010000005.1, read on the forward strand.
CCCGAGCCCGAGCCACTCGCGTCCTCCCGCGCGTGCGGGGGTCGGCTTCGCGCCGTTCAACGTGGTCTTCCTCGTCCGTCGGATCCGCACGGTGCGGTTCGTTCACGTGTACGGACTCGGAAGGTGGCGGGAACTCATCGGCCCGGACCGGAGGTGTTCCGGGCGGTGCCGTATCAGTGCCTCATCAGGGCCTCAGCGGCTCAGCGGCTCAGCCTCCGGTAGCGCCGCAGCGCCAGCGGCACGAAGACCATCATCAGCACCAGCGGCCACACCACCGCCATGAGCAGCGCGTTCTGCGCGATCCAGGAGTCGTTGGCCGCCACCGGGTTGCCGAACAGGTCGCGGGCCGCGATCACCGTCGCCGACAGCGGGTTCCACTCGGCCACCGGCACCAGCCAGTCCGGCATGGTGTCGGTGGGCACGAAGGTGTCCGCGACCATGGCCAGCGGGAAGACCAGCGAGAAGAACTTCATCGCCGCCTCCGGACTGCGCACCACCAGCCCCAGGTAGATGCCGATCCAGGTGAAGGCCAGGCGCAGCAGCAACAGCAGCCCCAGGGCCGCCAGCGCGGAGAGCGGGCCCTCGTGCCACCGCCAGCCGACCAGCAGCCCCATCCCGGCCAGCACCGCCAGGTCCACCACCGCGGAGAGCACGTCGGCCAGGCTCCGCCCGGCCAGCAGCGAGGCGGGGGCCATCGGCAGCGTGCGGAACCGGTCGACCACGCCGCGTCCGGCGTCGGTGACCACCGCGATCGTGGTGTTGCCGATCCCGAAGGCCATGGTCAGCGCGAACAGCCCCGGCATCAGGAACTCGCGGTACTCCTCGCCGGGCGCGTCCATGACCGCGCCCATGGCCTCGCCGAAGACGAAGCCGAACAGCAGCACGGCCAGGACGGGGACCATCAGCGTGCCGACGAGTTCGTCGGGCTTGTACACCAGGTGCAGCAGGTAGCGGCGCGCCACCACCCAGGTGTCGGCCACCGCCCAGCGCATCCGCGCCAGGGCCCCGGGTTCCTCCGGGACCGGTTGCCCCGCCTCGGTCACGGACGCCATGACGCCTCCTCCGGGGCCAGCCGCCCCGCCTCGGTCATAGACATCATGACGTCTCCTCCTCCGTGCCCTGGCGGCCCGTCAGGCCCAGGAACACGTCGTCCAGGGTCGGGCGGCGCAGGGCGATGTCCTCCACGTCCAGCCCCGCCTCGTCCAGGGCGCGCACCACCTTGGCCAGTCCCGCGCCCCGGCCGTCGAAGGGCACGGACACCCGCAGGGCGTCGGCGTCCACCTCGGGCAGCGCCCCGGCCACGCGGCCCAGGACCTCCGCGACCGGCGAGAGCGCGTCCGCGTCGGCGACCACGGCCTCCACCCGGCCGCCCCCGACCCGGGACTTGAGCTCCTCGGGGGTGCCCTCGGCGATGACCCTCCCGGAGTCGACCACCGAGATCCGGTCGGCCAGGCGGTCGGCCTCCTCCAGGTACTGGGTGGTCAGCAGGACGGTCGTGCCGCCCTCGGCCAGGTCGCGCACGGACCGCCAGACCTCGGCGCGGCTGCGCGGGTCCAGGCCCGTGGTGGGCTCGTCCAGGAACAGCACGGCGGGGTCGGGGATCAGACTCGCGGCCAGGTCCAGGCGGCGGCGCATGCCGCCCGAGTACTCGCGCACCGGCCGGTGGGCGGCGTCGGTGAGGCCGAACCGCTCCAGGAGTTCGGCGGCCCGCGCCCGCGCCGTCCGCGCCCCCAGGTGGTGCAGGCGGGCGAACATCTCCAGGTTGCGCCGCCCGTCGAGGATCTCGTCGAGCGCCGCGTACTGACCGGCGAAGCCGATGCGCGAGCGCACCCGCGCGCTCTGGCGCGCCACGTCGAACCCGGCGACGCGCACCTGTCCGGAGTCGAAGCGCAGCAGGGTGGCCATGACCCGCACGGCGGTGGTCTTGCCCGCGCCGTTGGGCCCCAGCAGCGCGTGCACCGCGCCGGGGGGCACCTCCAGGTCGAAGCCGTCCAGGGCGGCGCGTCCGCGGGCTCCGGGATAGGACTTGCGCACGTCCCGGGCCAGGATCACCGGGTCGGCGGCGCGGTGGCCGGGGGAGGGCCCGCGTGCGGCGCCCTGCTCGGGGGAAGGTCCGCGGACGGCGCGCCGGTCCTCGGCGGGGTCCTCGTCCGCGGGGCGCTCGGGGACACGGCGGACGGCACCGGCGGCGCGGTCGTCAGCGACGCGGTGACCGGTGACGCGATCGTCGACAGCGCGGTCATCGACGCCCCTGTCACCGACGGCGGGGTCGCGGGCGGGCCTCACGGCGCGGCCTCCGCGACCGGGGCCCCGGGTGCCGGGCGCGGACCCGGGCGCGTCCGCTGGGCGGGCACGTCCGGCCGGGTGACCTCGGCATGGCGGCCCAGGCCGATACGGGCGATGTTGCGCACCGACTCGCTGCCCTCGGTGTAGTAGGAGCAGTGGCCGGGGATGGGGCCGGTGGCGAAGGCGGTGGCGCCGAACCCGGGGCGCAGCGGCGAGGGCCCGTGGCCCAGGTCCCGCCAGCGCCCCCGGGGGAAGAAGCGGATCCAGTCCGCGGGGCCCAGCGCCGCCCACAGGTTCCCGGTGAAGCCCAGGTCGGCGACGGAGTTCCCGCCCATGCCGGGACTGCCCAGGGCCACGCAGTCGTCCACGCGCCCGTGCCGCAGGGCCAGTCCGCACACGACGGTGCCGTAGCTGTGGCCCACCAGCGTGATGCGGGCGGTGCGGGGCAGGAAGGACGTCAGGCGGGCCAGGTCCTCGGCGCCGCGTTCGGCGGGACCCCGGAAGGCGGCCTCCGCGAAGCCGCGCGGGGTGTCGTAGCCGACCCAGACCACGACGGCGGAGCGCTCGCCGGGGGCGAGTGCCCGCATGGTGCGCAGGACCGTCCCCCCGTTGACCCGGGGCCGGGTGGGGCGGTTGGCGTCGAAGTAGTTGCCCAGGTAGTTGTCGTTGCCCGGGACCAGGACCACGATGTGGTCGGCGGCTGCCACGTCCCCCAGCGCCTCGACGATGCGCCCGTCTCCGGTCTCGTCGTGGGCCAGGAGCCGCAGACCGTGCCACTCGCGTTCCTCGTAGCGCAGGGGGATGGGAGGCGAAGCGTGACGTGGGCCCGCCGCGATCATGACTCTCCAGGGGAAGTTCGAGTGCCGACAGGTGGGGGACGGTGCTCCTCACGCTAGGCCCGCGGCGGGGTCGGCCTCCATGGCGCTGTCCCCCCGAACCGGGTCTGGCGTCGACCACCCGGTCCGGTGGTGGTGGCACTACTCCCGGCCGTACAGCACACGGCGGAATCCGGACGTAACCGACAAATAAGACCGGACGCTTTCGGGTAGATGCGTTGGCAGACAGCCGTGAACTGGACGGACAGCGTCGAGCGGCCATACGGACACCGGGAGTGCCACCGTCGTGCGCACCGGTGCCCGTTCTCCGCGAGAGCCTGGAGGTACTCCATGCGAGCCGTGGTCTTCGAGAACTACGAGCGGTTCCCCTCACTCACCGACGTTCCCAAGCCCGAGCCGGGTCCGGGCGAGGTGCTCCTGCGGGTGGCGGGAGCGGGCGCCTGCCACTCCGACGTCAGCGTGTACCGCCACTTCAAGGAGGGGCAGGCGGGGGCGCAGAAACCGCCGTTCGTCCTGGGACACGAGAACTCCGGATGGGTGGAGGCGCTCGGCGACGGCGTGAGCGAGCGCGTGCGGATCGGCGACGCCTACATGGCCTACGGGCCGATCGGCTGCGGGCACTGCCGCATGTGCGTCCGGGGCCAGGACACCTACTGCGAGAACGCGGCGACCATGCCCTACCTGGCGGTGGGCCTGGGGCGCGACGGCGGCATGGCCGAGTACGTGACCGTGCCCGCCCACCACCTGGTCCCCCTGGGCGACGCCGACCCCGTGGACGCCGCGCCGCTGTCGGACGCGGGCCTGACCCCGTACCACGCCATCAAGCAGGCGCTGCCGCACCTGGAGGGCGGCGGTCGGCACGCCCTGGTGATCGGCCTGGGCGGACTGGGGCAGATCGGCGTGCAGATCCTGCGGGCGCTGACCGGCGCGACGGTGATCGCCACCGACGTCAAGGCCGAGCCGCGCGCCTGGGCCGAGCGCAACAGCGCGGTCACCGTGGGGGCGGGCGACCGCCAGGTCGAGGAGATCCGCGAGATCACCGGCGGCCGGGGCGTGGACGCGGCCTTCGACTTCGTGGGCATCACGCCGACCATCGCGACCGCGGCGGCGTCGATGGCCCAGGGCGGGCGCCTGACCGTGGTGGGGATCGCGGGCGGCACGCACGAGTTCTCGTTCTTCACCAACCCCTACGAGTCCTACGTCACCAACACCTACTGGGGGACGGTGGGAGAGCTGTGGGAGGTGGTGGACATGTACCGGGCGGGGCAGATCCGGCCGGAGGTCGAGCGGTTCACCCTGGACAACGCCCTGGAGGCCTACCGGAGGCTGGAGGCCGGGGAGGTCTTCGGCCGCGCCGTGGTGGTTCCGCACCAGAGCTGACCGCCCCGGGCGTTCCCGGGCGTCCGGCAGGTTCCCGGGGTATCGAGGTGCCGGGCTGCCGTACCAGAGCCGGCCTCGCCGGACGGCGCGGCGGATCCGGCGGGCTACCGGGGTGCCGCGCCCCGGCGGCCCGTCCCGGGGCCCTCCCCCTTCCGTGAGGGCCCCGGGACGGGGGTCACGACGGTCCCGGGGGCTCAGCCCCGGCCGGGCGGCATCGGCACGAACGCGCTCGTGCGCCGGGCGTACTCCGCCCACCCGGGCCGACCGGCCATGTGCTCGTCCAGCAGCCGCTGGCCCGAACCCCGGGTCAGCAGGTAGGTCATCACCACGGGCGCGGGCAGGGTGAGCAGCACCCACCACGACCCCGACAGCGCGACCAGGAACAACCCCCACCACACGCACGCGTCGCCGAAGTAGTTGGGGTGGCGGGTCCACGCCCACAGACCGCGGTCCATGATCCGCCCGCTGTTGGCGGGGGCGCGCTTGAACCGGGCCAGCTGCGCGTCTCCCACCGTCTCGAACACGAACCCCAGCAGCCACACGGCCGCACCGGCGACGGCCAGCCACACCTGCGGGGATCCGAGGAGGGGCGCCCCGGTGTGCACCGCCACCTGGACCGGCATGGCGACGAGCCACACCAGGAGTCCCTGGAGCAGGTAGACCACGCGCAGGGCGTAGGCGTTCCGGTTCCCGGGGGCCCGGTCCAGCAGGCGCTCGTAGCGGGGGTCCTCGCCCTTGCCCCGGCTCCGCAGGCCGATGTGCACGGCCAGGCGCATCCCCCACACGGCGGTGAGCCCGGCCAGCAGCCAGGCGCGGGCGGGGTCGCCCGAGGCCGTCAGGACGCCGACCGCCGCCACGACGGTGAACCCGAGCCCCCAGGCCGCGTCCACCACGCTGTGCCTGCCCAGGCGCAGCGCCAGGGCGAAGGTCGCGAGCATGAGCACCAGCACGGCCAGGGCGGACGCGCCCAGCGTGACGGCGAGTGCGAAGGTGCCCATCAGCGGCTCCCGGCGCGGTCCGGGCGCACGGCCAGGACCTGGTCCACTCCCATGCGTCCCTCCTCGAAGGCGAGCGCGCCCCCGGCCAGGTAGAGCCGCCACACGCGGGCGGTCTGCGGTCCGGCCAGGGCCACCAGCTCGTCGAATCGGCGCTCCAGCACCTCCAGCCAGGCGCGGGCGGTGCGCACGTAGTGCTCGCGCATGGCCCGCACGCCGCGCACCTCCAGCCCGGCGCCCTCCAGCAGCCCGACTGTCTCGCCCAGGGGGCGCATGTGCATGTCGGGGGCGATGTAGCGCTCGATGAACGGGCCGCCGCCGGGCTGGGCGCCGCGCCGCGACATCTGCTGGACGAGCAGGCGCCCGCCGGGGCGCAGCCGGTCGTGCAGGCGGCGGGCGAAGGGCGCGTACTCGTCGCGGCCCACGTGCTCGCCCATCTCGATGGCGGCCACGGCGTCGAAGCCGTCGTCGGTGACGTCGCGGTAGTGCTGGAGGCGCACGTCGACCAGTTCGGCCAGGCCCTCCTCCCGGACACGGGCCGCGACGTGGTCGCGCTGGCGGGCGGAGAGGGTGACGGCGGTGACGCGCGCGCCGTGGTGACGGGCGGCGTGCAGGGTGAGCGATCCCCAGCCGCACCCCACGTCGAGCAGGCGCTCGCCCCTGCCCAGGCGCAGTTCGCGGCAGACGAGGTCGAGTTTGTCGCGCTGGGCGTCGGCGAGGGTGTAGCCGGGGTCGTCGCTGGTCCAGTAGGCGCACGAGTAGGCCATGGACTCGTCCAGGAGCAGCTCGTACAGGTCGTTCCCGGCGTCGTAGTGGTGGGAGACGGCCGCGGCGTCGCGCTCGCTGGAGTGCGGGCGCCCGCGCAGGCGCGCCTCGGCCAGCGGGGCGGGCGGCGGGGTGCCCACCGCGCCCAGGGCCAGGAGGGTGCGGGCCGCGCGGGCCCACTCGGCGGGGCCCGGCAGCGAGGTGCCGTTCTCGCGCACGCTCGCCCACACCCGGCTCAGGGCGTCGGTGAGGTCGCCCTCCACGTCAAGCGATCCGGTGACGTAGGCGCGGGCCAGGCCCAGCTCGCCGGGGCGGGCCAGGATGTGGCGCAGGGCGTCGCGGTCGCGCAGCACCGCCAGCGGGGCGTCGGCGGGACCGGCCTCGCTGCCGTCCCAGGCGCGCAGCCGGACGGGGAGCACGCCGTTGAACAGCCCGGCGGCCAGGGGCGCGAGGAAGTGGGCGGCTCCGCGGGGCGGGGCGGGGGTCGCGGTGGTACTCAACGGGCTTTCTCCATGGTGATCTGCTCGACGTCGATGATTCCGGACAGGAAACCGGCCTCGCAGTAGGCGAGGTAGAAGGACCACATGCGGCGGAAGGTGGCGTCGAAGCCGAGGGCGTCCACCTGTTCGGCGGCGTCGGTGAAGGCCTCGCGCCACACACGCAGGGTGTCGGCGTAGTCGCGGCCGAAGGACAGCCGGTCGGTGATGCTCAGGGAGGTACCCGCCCGCAGCTGCTCCTCGACTGCGGTGACCGAGGGGATGAGTCCGCCGGGGAAGACGTACTTGTGCATCCAGGTGTAGGAGCCGCGCGAGGCGCGCATCATGGCGTGCTCCATGGTGATGCTCTGGAGGCCCACGCGTCCGCCGGGGCGCACGAGCCGGTCCAGGGCGGCGAAGTAGGCGGGCCAGTAGCGTTCGCCGACGGCCTCGATCATCTCCACGCTGACCACGGCGTCGTAGGTTCCGGTGACGTCGCGGTAGTCGCACAGCCGGACGTCGACCCTCTCGGAGAGCCCGGCGGCGGCGACGCGTTCGACGGCCAGGTCGCGCTGCTCGGCGGAGAGGGTGACGGTGGTGACGCGGGCGCCGCGGCGGGCCGCGCGCACGGCCAGTTCGCCCCAGCCGGTGCCGATCTCCAGCAGTTCGACGCCTTCGGCCACGCCCGCGGCGTCCAGGAGGCGGTCGATCTTGCGCTCCTGGGCTCGGGGCAGGGTGTCGCGGTCGCGGGCCTCGCCGTCCTCGAACAGCGCGGAGGAGTAGGTCATCGTCCGGTCCAGGAAGAGGCCGAACAGGTCGTTGGACAGGTCGTAGTGGTGGCTGATGTGGCGTTTGGCCCCGGCGCGGGTGTTGCGGTCCGAGGCCGGTCTGCGGGGCAGGGTGACGTGGCGCAGGGGCTGGAGGGGGCGCGGCACGAGGTTCTCGTAGCCCGCCGCCAGGCGGGTGAGCAGGGCGACGATGTCGGGTGAGTCCCACTCCCCGGCCATGTAGGACTCGCCGAAGCCGATGAGGCCGCCCGCGGCCAGACGCCGGTGGAAGGCGGCGGGGTCGCGCAGCTCCAGCGTGGGCGCGCCGTCGTCGGCGGTGGGCGCGGCGGAGCCGGCGCGCACGCGCACGCCCGAGCGCGCGGTGGCGTGGCGGACGATGGCGCGGGCGACGGCCGCGCGCAGGCGGCCTCCGGGCACCCGGGCCACGTCGGGCCAGCGCCGCGCGTCCAGGGGCGGGTGGGTGTGGGGGCTGGTCGTGGTCATGGCCGTGTCCTGGCCTTCCGTTCGGTCGCTGGTGTGTGCGTGTCCCCGCGCGGCTGGACGGGCAGCCCGCGCAGGTAGAGGCCGATGCCCTGGCGCCGGATGCGCAGCGCGTCGACCAGCGGCGCGAGGGGGTGGCGCAGCGCCCTGCGCAGCAGGGACGCGGTGGTGGCGGGGCGTCGGAGGCCGTGCACCGAGGCGGTGAAGGGCGGGCGCCCGTCGCGGTGCAGGGCGACGGTGAGCGCGAGGCGTTCACCGGGTTCGGGGAGGCTGAGGCGGTAGCGGCCGTCCACCGCGTTGAACGGGGAGACGTACATGGCCTTGTCCGCCTCGGCCCGGCCGTGGCCGTCCACGTCGAGGACGTAGCGGTGGCGCTGGCCGTAGGTGTTGTGGACCTCGGCGACGACGCGGCTCAGGCGGCCGTCGCGGTGGTGGCACCAGTAGACGGTCAGGGGGTTGAACACGTGGCCCAGGACGCGGGCGTGGGCGAGCATGAGCACCCGGCCGCCCTCGAGGTCCACGCCGTGCCCGGCGAGGAGGGCGTCGATGTCGGCGCGCAGCTCCCGCGCCCAGCCGTCGGCGCGGTCGCGGCCGCGGCGCGCGGTGCGCCCGTGCACGGGCGCGTCAGCGGCGGCGCGAGCCGGGACACGGGCGTCGGCCGGAGCACGGGTGCCGACCGAGGCACGGGCGTCAGCCGGAGCACGGGTGCCGTCCACGGTGTGGTCTCCCGAGCGGAACCCGGCCAGGGCGCGCAGCGGCCAGCGCAGGCGCGGCGGGTCGTCGAGGTCGACCAGCCAGTAGTAGGTGCCGTAGGCGAAGGCGTTGCGTACGGGTTCGGAACGCACGTGGCGGACGGTGGCCTCGTACAGCGCGGGCGCCGGGGCGGGCGTCACCAGTGCGCTCCCAGGCTCGCGGCGGCCCGGACCCCCGAGCGGCACCCGTCCTCGTGGAAGCCCCACCCGTGGTGGGCCCCGGCGAAGGCGACGACCCGGTCGTCGAGCTCGGGCAGCCGCCGCTGCGCGGCCAGGGAGGCGGGGGTGTAGACGGGGTGCGCGTAGTCCATGGCGGCCACGACCCGGTCGGGGTCGACCTCGTCGGCGCCGTTGAGGGTGACCACGTACTGCTCGTCGGCGTCCAGGCGCTGGAGGCGGTTCATGTGGTAGCTCACGCGCACGGGCTCGGTGTCGGGCTCGCAGGAGGCCAGGCGGTGGTTCCAGCTGGCCCAGACCTCCCGGTCGGCGGGCAGGACGGAGGCGTCGGTGTGCAGCAGGGTGCGGTTGCGCGAGTAGCCGAAGGCTCCGAGGACCTCGCGTTCGGCGTCGGTGGGGTCGGCGAGCAGGGCGAGGGCCTGGTCGGCGTGGGTGGCCACGACGGCGGCGTCGAAGTCCAGGGCCTCGTCCCCGGCGCGCAGCCGCACCCCCTGGGCCGTGCGGGCCAGGGAGGTGACCGGGGTTCCGGTGCGCACCGCGTGCAGGTTCTTGACGACGCGCTCGACGTAGGCGTGCGAGCCGCCGGTGACGGTGCGCCAGCGGGGCGAGCCCCACACGCTGAGCATGCCGTGGTTGGCCAGGAAGGAGAACAGGTAGCGGGCGGGGTAGTCGGTGGCGGTGCCGGGCGGGCAGGACCACACCGCCGACACCAGCGGGAGCAGGAAGTGCGCGACCGTGTAGGGCGTGAACCGGTGGTGGCGCACGAAGGCGCCGAGGGTGGGCTCGGCCGCGCCGGGGGGCGGGGGCGCGGCGAGCAGGCGCCGGGCGGCCCGGTGGAAGCGGGGGATCTCGGTGAGCATGCGCAGGTAGGCGGGGCTGCGCCGGGACCGGTTGGGGAGCATGGCCCGCATGCCGCGCGCGCCCGCGTACTCCAGGCCGCAGCCCCGGCAGCTGACCGACATGCTCATCTCGGTGGGCTGGGTGTGCACGCCGAGTTCGTCGAACAGGCGCAGCAGGTGGGGGTAGGTGCGCCTGTTGTGCACGATGAAGCCGCTGTCGACCCGCAGCTCGCCGCCCGGTCCGCCGTCGATCCGGTGGGTGTGGGCGTGCCCGCCCAGACGGTCGTCGGCCTCGAACAGGGTGACGTCGTCGTCCCGGTGCAGGACGTGCGCCGCCGTCAGTCCGGCGACGCCGGAGCCGATGACCGCGACCCTGCGTCGGCGGAGGGTGTGCTGCCCTGTGCCCAATGCGTCCTCTTCACTTCCGGGGGTTGTGTGGCGGAAGTGATTCGGTACCGGGAACCAGGCGGATTGGTCCGCATAGTCACGAAAAGGTCTCGAAGAGGAGGAGATAAGGGGGGAGGGCACGGTCGCGCCGGAGGTCAGGGCCGCCGAAGCGGCGGATGAACCCTTCTTGCCCGGTGGCTAGTGGACCTGGCGGTCGGTGAAGACCCCGAACACCCCGGCGTCGACGTCCACCCGCTCGACCCCGGCGTCGAAGCCGGGCACGTACACGTGGCCCTCCAGGGTCTGGCCCGCGCGGGTGAAGGAGTCCCAGGAGAACGCGCTGAGCCGGTATGTCCCCTCCGGGTCCCCGGCGCGCACCGCGTGGTGCACGGTGCCCGTGGCGGGGTCGGCCACCGACAGCTCCCAGGGGGCGGGCAGGCCGTCGGCCCCGGCCCGCGGGGGTTCGCCCGAGACCAGGGTGACCTGGAACCTCACCACCGCGAACCCGTCCCTGTCGAAGACCGCGTCCACCCACATGTCCCAGACCCGGCCGCCCTCGGCGAACCGTTGCCCGTCCCCGGTCGGCGAAGGCCCCGCCTCGTCCACCGGAGCCTCCGGTGCGCGCTCGGTGGCCTCCGGCCAGAACAGGGGGACCCAGTCGCGCTCCAGCGGTCGCGGCGCGCCCTCCCGCACAGGAAGGGCGACCACCTCGCCCCAGCTGGGCCGTTCGTGGGCGGGCGGGGACGGCGGAGCGGCACCGTCCACGACCGCCACGTCGTGGTACCAGGCCGTCCCGTGCGGAGCGAGCACCGTGACGGTGTCGGTGCCCTCCTCCAGCGGCGGCGAGTGGACCTCGATCCGGTACTCCACACCGGGCTCCCACACGTACCGTCCCGCCGTCCCGCCACCGAGGTCGGGGTGGACGCCGTAGTGGCGCCGGTCGGCGGTGTCCAGGATCCGGAAGCCGCCGGTGGAGCCGCCGTCACCGGTGAAGTAGGAGGCGTCGAACTCCGCGGGCTCCTCGCCCTCGTTGACGAACGACACGGTGGTGCGGGTGCGGTCGGCGAGGGCGGCGACCTCCACGACCTCCATGCGGGCCGGGACGGCCGCCCCGGGCGGGCCGAACTCCCCGCGCTGGACGTCGAGGTACAGGTCCGGGTTGATCGCGCAGCACACGTGGCCGGAGTTCTCCCGCACGGTCTGCACCACCAGCGCGGCCACCACGACCAGCACCACCACGGCCGCCCAGACGAAGCCCGAGTTCCCGGTCACCCTGGACATCGCGCCGACCTCTCCCTCCGCCGCTCCCGCGCGCACTCCGACACCGCGCCGTTCACCACCGCGCGGACCGCGCCTCCGGCGGCTGCCTCCCACCGAAACCAACATCATGTGTGATGTCATCAACACACTGGAGGTTCTCCTGCGGGCGCGCCCTTATGGACATCTGACGGCACTTTGCCCACTCTGGGGCGATGAACCTTATGAGTCGACTCCAACGGGCTGACAAGAAGGTCTACGACCGCGTGACGGGAATGGGACCCGCGGCCCTGGACGCCTACACCCCCAAGTTCGTGCAGGCGACGGACAACATGGCGCCGTGGTTCCTGATGTCGGCCACCCTCGCCGCCACGGGCGGCCCCAGGCTGCGGCGCACCGCCCTGCGCGCGATCCTGGCCGCGGGCACCGCCAACCTGGTCTCGGCGGGGGTCAAGCAGCTGTCGGGGCGCACCCGCCCGGACAACTCGGCCGTCCCGGCCGCGCGCAGCCCCTACCGCTCCTACCCGAGCACCTCCTTCCCCTCCGGGCACACCGCCGCGGCCGCGGCCTACGCGGCCGGGGTCATGACGGACGCGCCCAAGCCGCTGGCCGGGCTGGTCGCCCTCCTGGCGGGCGGGGTGGCGTTCTCACGCGTGCACAGCGGCGTCCACTACCCCGGCGACGTGCTCGCCGGGGTGGCCATCGGGTGCGGCGCGGCCCTGCTCGCCGGAACGGTGGTGCCGCCCCGCCCCGAACTGGTCTTCGGCGCGCGCACCGTCACCGACGGGGAGACCGACGTGGACCGCGAGGGGTCCGGGGTGACGGTGGTGGTCAACCCGCGCTCGGCCTCGGGCACGGTGCCCGGGCTGACCGCGGCCGACGTCACGAGCAGGGTGGCGCGGGCGCTGCCCAAAGCGCGGATCATCCCGCTGTCCGCGGAGGACGACGTGGTCGGGGTCATGGACCAGGCGGCGCGCACCAGCGAGGTTCTGGCGGTGGCGGGCGGCGACGGCACCGTCAACGCCGGGGCGCGGGCGGCGCTCGACCACGACTGCCCACTCCTGGTGCTGCCGGACGGCACCCTCAACAACTTCGCCCGCACGCTGGGGCTGTCCTCGGTGGACATCGCCCTGCGGGCGTTCGACGACGGGCGGCTGGCCCGGGTGGACGTGGGCGAGGTGGACGGCCGGATCTTCCTCAACACGGCCTCGTTCGGCTCCTACCCGCGCATGGTGGACCGGCGAGACAAATGGGCCGACCGGATCGGCAAGTGGCCCGCGTTCGCGCTGGCCCTGTGGCAGGACCTGCGGGAGGTGAGCCCGATCTCCGCGGTCGTCGACGGCGAGTCCACCAAGGTGTGGTGGGCGTTCGTGGGCAACTGCCGCTACCGCACGCACGGGCGGGTGCCCGCGCTGCGCGAGCAGCTGGACGACGGGCGGCTGGACGTGCGGGTGCTCACCGCCCGGGCGCCCTTCCCGCGGCTGCGCGCCGTCGCGGACGTGCTGCTGGGCAAGTTCGCGCACGGCGAGGGCTACTCCGAGCGGCTGACCACGGGGCTGACGCTGACCATCCCGAGCGAGCCCAGGCTGCTGGCCGTGGACGGCGAGGTCGTGGAGGGCTCGCGGACGGTGGTCTTCACCAAGCGGCACGCGGCCCTGCGGGTCTTCGTCCCCACGATCGAAACCAACCGGTGAACACCGGCACGGCGTCGGCCTCGACCGTCAGCGGCGGCGCCGGCAGGAGCTCCGGGAGGAGTCCCGGCCGGTGTCGCTGCCCAGCAGGAGACTGAGCCCGGCCCCCAGCAGCCACGCGTCCTTGGACAGGGGCAGCCCCTGCTCGGTCGGGCGCAGACTCTGGGGGCGCCGCATGCCCGGGGTGCGCAGGTACAGGCCGAGCAGGCCCGCGGCGAACGCGGTCAGGCCAGCGCCCGCGACGCGGCTCGGGACGACCGGGATCAGCAGGGCGGCGCCCAGGGCGATCTCACCGGCCGACAGCAGCCGGGCGAAGGTGGTGGGGTCGACGTCCTTGAGGAAGGGGTAGGTCCCCGCCGCCATCCCGTGGAGGCCCTGCGCGGTCTCCTCGTCGGCGCCGCGCTTCTCCAGTCCGGAGTTGAGGACGAACGCCCCCGTGATGACGCGCAGCGGCAGGTCGCGGTTGCTGAGGGGCAGGTTCATCGTCGCTCCAACACCTGGTCGGGTCCGTGGCGTGCCCGGTCGGCCGGATCCGGCCCGGCCGCATCGGTGACAGCTCTTTTCGGTCACTGAGAGTCAGGGGAATGCTACCGACCACAGGCAGTGCGGGCGGGCCGCGACCCGCCGGGGCCGCCGGATCCCGGCGGTGTCAGCGGGTGCCGGACCGCTCCCCCGAGCCGAGGCGTTCGACGGTGCGGACCAGGTCACGCCAGGCCTGGGAGGTGTCGGGGCCGCCCTGGTGGGGCGCGGAGAACCAGTCGACGAACTCGACGACGTCGCGCAGGTCCCAGCGCAGCCGGTACAGGCCCAGCAGCGCGCGGTCGGGCTCGTGCCCGCTGGCCTCGGTGTAGCGGGCCAGTTCGGCGGGGTCGTCGGTGACCAGCCACAGGTCGCGTTCGGGGACGGCCAGGCCGACGGTGTCCCAGTCGACCAGGAGCGGGCGGTCGCCGCGCCACAGCAGGTTGCCGGGGTGGGGTTCGCCGTGGGTGAGGACCGCGGCCGCGCCCTCCAGGGCGGCGGCGCCGCGGTCGGACTCGGCCAGGCGCTCGCGCAGCACCGCGGCGTGCTCGGCGAGCAGGTCGGCGGTGGGCGCGGCGTGGGGTCCCGCGTCGCCGATCGCGGCGGGGCGGTCCAGGAGCGCGGCCAGCCGGTCCTGGCCGGGGAGCCGGTCCTCGACGTCGGGCGCGTCGCCCGGAGCGCTCCGGTGCAGCTGGGCGAGAGTGTCCAGGAGCCGGGCCCGCCGGTCGTCGGCCAGTTCCTGACCGAAGTCGCCGGACTCGCCCTCCACGTGGGGGAAGACGCTGAGCGCGTACCGGTCGCCGACCGGGACGACGGTGTCCCCGCCCGGGGTACGCAGGGGCGCGACGACGAACCCGAGCCCCTCGTCGTCGTGCAGCCGGGCGGCGGTGTCCATGGCCCGGGCGAGGCGCCGCCGCACCGAGGCAGGGTCCGGACCCAGGAAGGACTTGTGGGCGAGGTCGGCCACGGTGGCGAACCACCGGCGGTCGGAGGTGTCGGTGACGCTCCAGTGGTGGTCGCCGAAACCCAGGGGGACGTGGTCGAGCGCGGTCGCGTGGATGCCCCACACCGCCAGCGCGTCGTGCAGGCGTGGTTCCAGGTCCGTCAGCCGTTCGCGCATGCGGCGAAACTACCAGCCGGTCCGTGGCTCGGCCGGGAGCATCCGGTGGGGTGCGGCGCGTCCGCGGGGCCTTCCGGGGAGGGCCGGGCCGGAGTCGGCGGCCCGCAGGCACACCACCGCGTCGAAGCCCCGGGGGAAACCCGAAGGTCACCTCGGTCCGCGGGCTGCGGCGATCACGCCCTGGACCGCCGCGTCGATGCGCTCGGCGGCGTGGTCGGCGTCGGGGCGCCCCTCGTCCAACCAGACGATGGCGCCCTCGATGGCCACGGTGAACACCAGGCGCGCCGCCCACCGGGCCCAGGCCGGATCGGGGATCACCTCGGCCAGCTGTCGTAGGGCCAGGTCCACGGAGGCCGCGGTCAGGCCGTCGACGAGGTCGCGGAACTCGGGTTCGCGGGCCGCGTGGCGAAACAGCAGGCGGAAACCGTCGGGGTCGGCGGCGGCGGCCTCCAGGAAGGCGGGGATGCTCGCGCCCGTGAAGTGCCCCTCGCCCACCCGTTCTCCCAGGCGCGCGCACGCGCGGTCCAGGACCGCGCGGTACATCTCCTGCTTGGACTCGAAGTGCCGGTAGAGGATCACCCGGCTGATCCCAGCCTCGGCGGCCACGTCGTCCAGGGACGTGTCGGCGTACCCGCCACGGGCGAAGGCCCGGGTCGCGGCGTCCAGGATCTGCGCGCGCCGCTCGGTCCGGCGCATCCGCCGCACGGGGGAGGCCCCGCGCTGCCCGACCGTCGGCTCGTCGACCATTCCCCATCGCCTCCCCTTGTTTACGAGTGAGTCTACATATAGCTTTGTTTAAGAAGGAGTATACAAAGCTGAGTTAACAAGATGGAGGATCCCGTGCTCCCACAGCTGCCCTTCGACCGGCCCGTCCCCCTCGCCGCGCCGCCGCTCCTGGAGGTCCTGCGCGAGGAGGGGCCCGTTCACCGCGTCCGTACCGCCGTGGGTGACCAGGCGTGGCTGGTGACCGGATACGAACAGGTCCGAGCGCTGCTCGCCGACGAGCGCCTGGGCCGCTCCCACCCCGACCCGGACGCCGCCGCACGTACCGGCGAGTCCGCGCTCTTCGGCGGACCCCAGGGCGACTTCACCACCGAGAAGGCCGACCACGCCCGGATGCGCTCGCTACTGCGCCCCCACTTCACCCCCGCACGCGTGCGCGCCCTGGCCCCGCGCGTCGAGGAGCTGACCACGGCCCTCCTCGACGGCCTGGAGGAACGCCCCCGACCGGCCGACCTCGTCGACACCCTCGCCGTGCCCCTGCCGGTCCTGGTCATCTGCGAACTGCTCGGTGTCCCCTACGCCGACCGCGACCGCTTCCGCGCCTGGACCCGCGACGCCGCCGACGTCACCGACCGCACCCGTTCCGAACGCGGACTGGCCGAGCTGTTCGCCTACGGCCTGGACCTGGTGGCCCGCAAACGCCGGGACCCGGGCGAGGACGTGGTCTCGCGTCTGGCCGGGGATCCGGACGTGGGCGAACAGGAGGCGGCCATGCTCGCCATGGCCCTGCTCTTCGCCGGACACGAGACGACCGTGACCCAGATCGGACTGGGCGTGCTGTGCCTGCTCACCGATCCCGTCCAGCAGCGGGCCCTGGCCCGCGATCCCGGCCTGGTACCCGGCGCGGTCGAGGAGATCCTGCGGTTCCCGGGGCGGGGCGGCGGCGGAATCCCCCGCTACGCCCGCACCGACATGGAGATCGCGGGCACGACCGTGCGGGCCGGGGAGCTGGTCCTGTGCGACACCGGAGCCGCCAACCACGACCCGGACGCCTTCCCCGACCCCCACCGCTTCGACATCGGCCGCGACGGAGCCTCCCACCTGGCCTTCGGCCACGGCGCCCGCTACTGCGTCGGCGCCCCGCTCGCCCGCCTGGAGCTGCACGCCGTCCTCACCCAGCTCACCGCGCGCTTCCCCCGGCTGCGTCTGGCGGTCGGCGTCGAGGGGCTGCGCGTGCGAAGCGACGTGCTCACCGGTGGTCTGGCCGAGTTGCCCGTGCGGTGGTGAGCGGCGGGGCGTCGGACGCGCCGGGTCAGGGCACCAGCCCGTACACGGTGGTGGTCTCTTCCAGGCCGTAGGCGGTGACGGCACCGGGGACGGACAGGAGCCGAAGGTCCACGGCGGAGCCGATCCCGATCACCGTCCCGCCGTCCTCTGACGCGCCCTGCTCCTCTCCGAGCGGAACCACGCGCACGGAGGCCGAGGTCTGGCCGCCCTCCGCCTCCTGCTCCTCGTGCGGTACCAGGAGGGTGTCCCCCACGGCGACGGCGTCGCGGATCTCGTCCCGCCCCGAAGGCGGTTCGGGGACCACGGTGGTGCGGACCAGCGCGCCGGAGGGGTCGACGTGATGGGCGAGGTGCTCGTCGTTCCTGTGCCGCTCGATATAAACCGCGCCTCCGGTGTCGGCGTGGACGCGTCCCCGGTATCCCGAACGGATCACCCGGTACTCCTGGCTGGCCTCGTCGTCATCCTCCATCAGGAACTCCGGGAACTCACCCGCCACCGCGCCCGTGCGCGGGTCCAGCAGAGTGACGGGACCGGAGTCGGAACCGACGCCCACCACGGGGTGCTCCCCCTCCGACACGACGTGCTCCTCCCAGAAGATCCGCATGGAGCCGCTCGGGTACGGGTCCCCGACCTCCGTGCGCCACCTCTGCTCCCCGGTACGCGCGTCCAGGCCGAGGACGACGAGAGGCCGGACATCCGACTCCCCCCAGCACAGGTACGCCGCCAGGATCAGGTCCTCGTGGAGAAGGACCCGCCGTTCCATGTCACAGGCGGTCTCCGGGTCCTGGGGGGTGAAGGTCCACAGCTCGCCCTCTCCGGCGTCGCCGTACGCGGTCAGTGTCCCCGGCTCCTCGTCGGAGCCCGTGTGGAGACTGCCCGTGGGAAGGACACCGAGGAAGCGGTGGTCCCCGGTGCCGAACCGCTCCTCAGGCGGTGCCGACACCTCCCTGGTGATCTCGCCGGTGGCCGTGTCGACCACGGTCATCCGCCCGCTCTCGCCGTCGTCGGGGTCCTGCCGGTAGCTCACGTAAGCCAGGTCGCCCCCCATGGACGCGCCCGTGCTCGTGTGCCAGCCGAAGGGGAGGCGGTAGGTCCACAGCTCCTCACCGGTCGCGCCGTCCAGGCCGACCAGTCCGTCCCCGAGCAGCACGACCGGCCCGCGCGGTCCGGCCACGACCCGCTCGATCCTGGTGTCCTCGGGCCTCTCCCAGGTCCAGCCCACCCGGGTCACCGTGGACGGCGTGCCCGGAGCGGCCCCGGGGGCGGCGACCACGTGCTCCACCGGCTGGTGGGTGGCCTCGGAGACGGCCGCCCACCCGGCCGCGGCCACGGCCAGGACACCGGCGGCGAACCCCGTCCAGGCACGCCCGCCCGGCCGGGACCGTGGGCGGCGTACGGCGAGGAGCAGCGCCAGGAAACCCAGCGCGAACGCGCACAGCGCCACCCACTGGAGGCTTCCCGTGACCGACGGCGTCCAGGTGTCCCCGTTCTCCGTGAGCCGGGCGAAGGCGTCGCGCGGGAAGGAGCGATAGGACAGGTACGACAGCAGCGCGGCACCCGCCGCCAGCGCCGTGAGGTGGAGCGGCCCCGCGGGGTCGCGGTCCGGACCGGCCTCCCGCGGCACCGAGCGGCGCAGCACCAGGACCAGCAGCGCCAGTCCGGCCGGGAACGCCACGAGCAGGGACGGGCCCAGCCCCAGGTCCTCCTCCGGATCCCGCAGGAACAGCAGGGCCACCGAGAGCGGGAGGGCGCTGGCGACGAGTCCCACTCCGGCCCAGGCGAGGAGGGCGGAGAGGAGGGGCCGGGCCGCGCGGAGACGCCTCGGCCGGTCTCCGGTCCGGGGTGCCGCCTCGCCGTCGCGGCGCTGGGGGCCCTCCCTGCGCTCCGGGCTCTCCTCGGGAGCATTCGCGTGCCGGTGCCCGCCGCCGGAGCCGGTCTCGGGCGCCTTTCCCTCCCGGGAGGAGCCCGGGGAGGTCCCCGCCTCGCTGTTCACGTGTTTCCCCGCTCCCTGGCCCGTCCGAGGGCGTGCGCGCGCCCGAAGGCACACGAACCGGATATGCGGTCGTCACGATAACAGCGCGTACGAACGCCGTTTCTCTCGCCGACCGGTTCCGGCCACGGCGGACCCGGGAAGCGCCGCACCCTCTTCCTCCTTCTCTCCCTCTCTCCCTGAGGGCCGCGAGCGCGAGGAGGACCGACATGGACCTCGTCGCGGCGCTGTCCGACGCCGCCGAGCGGAACGGGGGCCTGATGCCCACGCGCCGGTGAGCGCTCCCGCCCGGTCACCGCGCCCTCTCGCCGATCCCCCGAATTGGTGAAATCACCGTAAACGTGCGCCAAGTCGACGCCGTGCCACCAACGCACGCACCCCCGGATGTTTCGCTTGCCGTGACAGGGCATCACTTTGGGTGACGAGGGGGAACGCCATGGCGGAGGCGACCGGGGAGGACGCGCGCACACGGCGGCGCGTCCCCCGCAGCAACTGGGTGCCACTGGGCGTGGCCGCGGCGGCGATCGCGCTGCTGGTGGTGGCCTGGCCGCTGGTCAACGCGCTCCTGCCCGGCTCGGAGTCCGTTCCCTCCGGCGAACCGGTGCCCGTGGGATCGGCGGGCGACTACCGGGCCTCCCTCACCTTCCCCCAGGAGGGCTGGTACCTGAACACCGGTTCCAGCCAGGCCGGACAGATCTACCGTTTCCACCGGGGCCCGGTGGAGCTGACGCTCAACTCGGTCACCCCCGTGACCTCGCCGCCGCCCAGCCTGGAGGAGCTGTGGGCGGGCCTGCGGCGGATCGTGCGCGCCGGTGAGGCGACGGCGCGCCTGGGCGACCCCGAGGCCATCTCCACCCGGGGCGGCGTCGAGGGGCTCACCGGGGCCCTGGAGAGCCGCGAGGGGGACGGCGCCGCGGTGGTCTACCCCTCCCCCGACGGACAGCTGGCCGTGGAGATGACCCTGGCCGGACGCGAGGCGACCCCGGCCGACCTCAGCGCGGTCGCCGACGTCGCGCGCTCGGTCTCCTTCACCCGGGAGGGCTCGTGAACCCCGAACCCGACGAGCGCCCGGCCGCGACGGACCGGGGCTCCGTGCCCTCGCCGCGCGGCGCCCGCCAGGACGAGTCCGGACCCCGGCACGCCTCGGAGCGGCCGCCGGAGGGCAGGCACGCCCGCGGGCAGCGGCTGCCCGCGCTGGCGGCGCTCGTCCTGATCGGGGTGCTGTGCGCGGTGGGCCTGGGCTACCTGGCGCTGCGGTTCACCGGGCTGGTGCGCGTCTTCTTCTCCGAGGCGGCACTGGCGGTGTTCCTGGGGCTGGTGACGCTGGCCTTCGGGTTCTGGGTGCTGCGCCGCATCCGTCCGGTGCGCGACCCCGCCCTGGACGCCTCCGTGGCCGCGGTGGCCTGGGGCCTGACCGCCGCGACGGCGGGCGGGGTCATCGCCAACGCGGGCCTGGGCTCGATCTGGGCCAAGAGCCTGGGACTGCCCTTCTCCGAGGTCTGGGGGGCGGCCCTGACCGCCCCGCTCAACGAGGAGCTGCTCAAGCTCGCCGGGATCGTGCTGGTCGCGGTGGCCTTCCCCGCCGCGGTGCGCGGCCCGGTGGACGGGTTCGTGATCGGCTCCCTGGTGGGGCTGGGCTTCGAGGTGACGGAGAACTTCGTCTACTCGATGAACGCGATCGTCCAGGCGGGCGGCACCGGCGGACTGGTGCCGGTGGTGCAGACGACCGTGGTCCGGTTGGTCCTGACCGGGCTGGGCTCGCACTGGGCGATGTCGGCGGTCGCGGGCACCGCCGTGGGCCTGCTGGCGGCCGTGGCGTGGCGGCCCGGCAGGCGCCGGGCGGTGGCCGCCGCCCTCCTGGTGGTCCTGGCGATGGCGCTGCACTGGCTGCTGGACTCGCCGCTGTTCGACGGGATCGGCGGCGTCGTGTTCAAGGTCGCGGTGGTCTTCCTGACCGCGATGGCCGTGTACTTCACCGTCCGGCAGGCCTACCGGCACCGGGTGCGCGCGGCGCTGGCCTCCGAAGGTGGGGCGCTGGGCATGCGGCGGTCGGCGGCGACGGCCCTGGCCAACCGGCGCGGCCGCGTCAGGGAGCTGCGCCACGTGGCGGACCCGGAGCGGCCCGCCGTGGAACGGCGCCAGGAGCAGATGCTGGCGATCGCCGAGGACCGGGCGGTGCGCCGGACGCCGTGACCGGTGGGCGGGTGCGGACCGAACAGCAGGCGGACCGGATAGCGCGCGGACCGGATGGCGCAGGAACCGAACGGCGCGCGGACGGCACCGGCCACGGCCCGCGAACGCCCACGTGGACGGGGCCGTGGATTTTCATCAGCCGTTACCTGGGCATAACGTGCCCCATGGGTGAGCGAGCACGGAGGGGCACCAGAACGACACCGCCGAGGACCGGGCGGGGGCGCACGCGCGACCCCAGCCTCACGCCGCGGGCGATGGCGGCGGCGCTGGCCGAGTACGGCAGGGCGGGCTGGGCCGCGTTCACCCTGGACGGGGTGGCCCGCCGGGCGGGGGTGGGCAAGGCCGCCCTGTACCGGCGCTGGCCGACCAAGGAGCGCCTGCTCGCCGACGCCATCGAGGAGCACACCCGGCCGCCCGCCACGGCCGACACCGGAAGCCTGCGCGGCGACACCCGCGCGCTGGCCGCGGCCCTGCTCGGCCACTTCCTGGCCCCGTCGGGCTGGGTCACCCTGCGCGTGGCCGTGGACGCCACCACCGGGATGGAGACCTTCGTGGGCCTCCAGGAACGGCTGGTGCGCGTGCACCGCGACGGGATGGCGGACATGGTGCGCAGGGCCGTCGAACGCGGCGAACTGGTCCCGGGCACCGACACCGAGCCCTTCACCGAGGCTCTGTACGGGATGGTCCTGGTGCACGCGCTGACCATGGGTCCCGGCCAGCGCGAGCGCGCCCGCGAGCACGTGGACGAGCACGCGTTCCCGCTGGCCGACTTCGTGCTGGCCCCGCTGGTGGGCGGGGCCGGCAGGACCTCCGAGGGCGGAGCGGGGGCCGCCGACCGCGAGGGGCACCGGTAACCGCGCGGCGCCTCCGTGCCGCCCCAACCCGCCGACCGCGAGGAGCGCCGGTAACCGCGCGGCTGCGCCCCAGCAGACGGGCGGTGTCCTCGGCGCGTAGGGGCCCGCGGGACGGGACGGGCCGTCCCGCTACGATGCGGCGCATGCGTTCCCCCTCCCACACCGCCCCGGTGCTCGCCCTCGTCTGTGCCCTCGCCCTCTCCGCCTGCTCGGCGTGGGGCGAGGAGGACACGCCCGAGCCCCCCGAGCCATCGGTGATCAGTCCCGACTCCGTCGTCGTCTGCCAGGAGACCGGCGACTGCGGACAGGCGGGGTCGGTGCGCTGGTCCCGGCCCTTGGAGGGCGACTTCTACCTGGAGCGGTTCGAGGACAGCGGGCCGTTGCTCCGGCCCGCCAGGCACTGGCTGGACTTCAGGTACCCCGACCCCGGGGCGGTGGAGGCCGACGGGGTCCTCTACCTGCACACGGCCGACACGATCGTCGCGGTGGACACCGCCACCGCCGCGACGCTGTGGACCGAGTCCGTGGGCGTCGACGTGTCGTGGTTCCGGCTGGTCGGATCGACCCTGGTGGTAACCCCCGTCGAGGGCCAGGGCCAGGTGGACGCGCTCCGTTTCCTGGAGGTGGACCGGGACGGAGCCCGGGCAGTGGAGTCGGACCTGCCCGAGGACCTCGATCACGAGGCTGTCCTGGCCAGCGACGACACACACCTGGTCCTGAGGGAGGCGCTGCCCCACGACAGCGAGGACGACCCCCGCCACTTCCTGGTCGAGGCGGCCACCGGCCAGGTCGAGTGGTCCGCGCGGCTGGCCCCCTGGGGCTCCCCCGCCGTGGCTGACGAGACCCTGTACCTGGAGTACTCCCCCGAGGACGAACCCTCCTACGTCACCGCGGTGGTGGACGGGGAACAGGTCGCGGAGTTCGAGATCCCGGAGGAGCCCGGGCCGGGCAGTGAGCTGTGGGCCGTCCCCGACGGTCCGCTCCTGTTCGACACACCCGGCTGCGCCTCCGAGGAGGAGGGCTGCGAGGAGAAGCGGATCACCGCCGTCGACCCCGCCGACGGTGAGGTGCTGTGGACCCATGCGGTGCCCGGAGAGGTCGTCTCGGTCTCCGAAGGGCGGGACCCCCGGGTGTTCGTCCACGACGAGGACGGCTACCGGGCTCTGGACGCCGACACCGGCCGGGTCCTCGCCGAAGACGGTGAGATCGACGCCGCCAGGCTCCTGACCGAGTACGGCGCCGAGCGACAGGAGCTGGACGGTGAGACGCACATGACCCCGCAGGCGTACAACCTGCTCCCGGTCCGGCCCACCGGCCCCGGCGTGGACATCGACCCGCTGGAAGGGCTGGCCGCGGGAGCCGGGCACCTGACCGCCTACCCCGGGCCGGACGGCGGTGTCGTCGGCGTCTACGCGGGCTGTGCCCCGGACGGACTGCGCCCACCGGCGATGGACGCGCCCACGGGCGCCACCACATGCGTCAGGCCCCGCCTGTTCGCGGTGGACTACTGATCCGGACACGGGTGCGGCCCCACGTCCGCATGGCGTGGGGCCGCACTGTCCATGGCGCGGTGGGGTCCTTACCGCCCGGCCCCGCACAGGGGCTCCGCGCAGCGTAGGTAGCGCGCCTCGGACTCGATGTCGACTCCGCCCATGAAGCGGTGGCTCACCTCCCCGTCCGCCCACAGCATGTGCGGACGGTCCTGGTCGTCCAGGGCCAGCGCGGTCAGGCTCGGTTCCGCCTCCGTCAGCTCCAGCAGCGGGGCCGAGGAGGTCCGCGAGCAGTCGCGGTCCAGGCAGGACAGCAGCACCAGCCGCTCCCGGGGGAAATCGGGGGTGAGCAGGTGGACCCGGTCACGGGAGTCCACGGCCAGCCCCGGCACCGGACGCGCCCAGCCGGTTCCGGTGACGGCGGTGTCGGTGAACTCCGAGCACAGCGCGTCGTGGCAGTCCACCAGGTGCGCCCGGCCGCCCTGGGGGTCCCGGTAGGCCAGGACCGGGGTGCCGTCGGAACGCAACTCCACCCGGGCCCCGAACCGGCTCCGCAAACGGCTGTCGTGCTCGCCGTAGAAGCGGTCCCCGTGGATCCGCGTGATCTCCGGCTCCGTGCACGCCCGCTCGGCACAGGCCACCAGGGACAGCGATCCGCGGGCGGTGTCGGTCACGGCCATCGCGTACCCGCCCCCTGGGTAGGCGGCCAGGGCCAGGAACTCGCCGTCGGTGAGGAAACCACCGGCGGCCATCTCCGGAGGGAACAGGACCACCTCGGGGTCGGCGCAGGCGATGTCCCCGCACAGGTGCAGGCGCAGCCCGCCCCGGTCCTGCTCAAGGCCCACACCGAGCTCCGGCGGGTCGTAGCGCTTGACGGAGGAGGCCACCAGCAGGCGCCCGTCGGCCAGTGGGGTGACCGCGGAGGCGACGTGGTGTTGACTCTCCGGGTACGGGCGGACCAGGGCCTCCTCATCGGGGTTTGCGCATTTTGTGATGTCGGCGCAGGAGAGCAGGTAGAGCCCCGAGTCCGGGTGCGGGGCGTAGCGGTCCGCCTCCTCCTCCACGTCCTCGTGCTCGTACTCGCGCCAGACGGTCCACAGGGCGCCGCCGTCCACGACGCGCACGCCGTCACCCATCCAGCTCCGCTCGCCCTCGGCCACGACACGGCATCGGGGGTCGCACACCTCCATGTTCACGTAGCTGGTCGCGATGCCGAGCAGTGCGCCCTCCCCGGTCGGTTCCAGGCTCACCGAGAGTTCGTCGCCGTCGACGCTGGCGACCGGGTGGGCGCCCATCTCCGGCAGCCCGAACGGGTTGGCTTCCAGAAGGCCGGGGCCCAGCAGCGGGATGCCGAACACGGCCAGGGCCAGGGCGGGGACCAGGACCAGCCGGGGGCCGCCGAAGACCGAGTCGGAGGAGCGTCCGGACACGGAGGCCGTGGCCTCGGGCAGGTGCTCACCGGCCCGGACCAGGTCCACATCGCGCACGGTCGGATGGACCACGTACCGCACCCCCGCGTACGTGGCGCCGCCCGGTACGCGGTCCCGGCCCGGTGCGGTGTAGGGGCTCTCGAAGTCGCAGTAGGCCACGGGGGCGCAGCCCAGGAGCAGCGACAACGGGGCCACCACCAGGCCGGCCAGCAGGGTGACGGCCAGCAGCGCCGGGCTGCCGTCCGCGAGGTCCGTCCACCGCGGCAGGGCCCGTTCCAGAACCGTTCCGGCCAGCACCGACACCCCGTAGGAGAGACCGACGAGGAGCAGGTGGACGCCGACCCTGTGCCGCGCCAGGCGGCAGGCCTCCAGCAGGGCCCGGAAGGGGCCGTGCCCCTCCACCAGGGCCAGCGGCAGCGACACCGTCAACGGGACCAACACGGTCAACAGCAGTCCCAGGAGCAGGATCGCGGTCAGTACCGGCGGCCAGTCCGAAGTCAGGGCCCACAGGTAGAGCGCCAGGAAGCCCGACACCAGGACGGCCAGCAGCAGGACCCAGGTCAGAACGGTGAAGTAGCGTCGCCGCGCCCCCTGCCAGGCCTGGCGCGGTGAGATCCGTCGGCCGAGCAGGGCGGCGGTTCCCAGGAGGACGGAGCCCCCCAGGGAGAACGGCGCGACCGCCAGCCCGAGCAGCGCGACGACCCCGGTGGCGGCAACGAGGGCGGGGGCGAGCGGGTCCGCGGCGGACTCCAGCAGGCCGTTGAGGTAGGCGCCGTCACGGGCGGGCGCCACCACCAGGGCCTGGCTCAACAGCGTGACCGGGAGCGCGGGTAGGGCCGCCACCACCAGCAGGGCCCACAACCGACGCGCGTAGGTGGCGAGCACCCGGACGAGCAGGGGACCCAGTTCCCTGTGCAGGACCAGGTCAGCCGGGGCCGCTGCGGCGCTTTCCTCTCCGGAGACGTCCTCGTGGGGACCGTTCCGCGCCTCCACCGCCGTGCCTTCGCCGTCCGGGCTGTCCATCGGTACCTCGTTTCCGTCACGTGTGCGACGGCAGACTACTGGCCGCGGGAACCGCGCTCGGCGCCCGGGCCGATGAGCGCGGAGGGGACGGCCGCACGAGCGCCTCGGCCGCCTCGGCGAGGGTCTCGTCCGGCTCCTCCTCCGGAGCGGACGAAGGGGCGTGCACGGCAAGCGGTCCGCGCCGACCCGGTGCGGCACGAACCCCGTTGTTCGGCCGCCGATCCGGGGCGCGCGGCAGGCGCTGGTCCGGCGGTCCGGCGGTCAGCCCCGCGGGCGCAGCCAGCGCTGGAGCAGGGTGCCCTCGGACTCGATGAGCACACCGGGCACGAGCGGCGCGTCGGCCGCCGTGCCGACCGCGACGCGCTGCTGGACTCCCCCGGCCATCAGCGGGACGACCGTCAGGCACATCTCGTCGAGCAGACCGGCGGCGGCCACGTCGGCCAGCAGGCGGGGCCCTCCCTCGCACAGGATCCGGGGCAGGCCGCGCCGGACCAGGGCGTCGACCGCGGCGCGCAGGTCCACGCGCTCGCGCCCGCACACCAGCACGCGGTCCTCGCCCAGGGTGCCGCGCGCCCGGTCCAGGGCCTCGTTCCCGGCCGTTTCGCAGGTCACCAGCAGCACCCCGCCGCCGTCCCCGGTCGGCTCGGCCAGCAGTGGTGGAACCCGTCCGGCGCCGCTGACCACGGCGATCTCGGGCCGCTCGGCGCGGCCCTCGGCGACGGCGCGGGCCGCCCGGTCGCCGGTACGTGGTCCCGCCCGCCGGTAGCCCGCCTCGCGCGCGGTTCCGGCGCCGACCAGGACCACGTCGGCCAGGTCGCGCAGGAGCGTGAACACCACCAGGTCGGCGGGGGTGTTGAGGGCTTCGGTGCGGCCGTCGTTCCCGGCCGCCGCCCCGTCCAGGCTGGCGACCATGTTGGCGCGCAGCCAGGGCCGGTCGGGGTAGGCGTAGAGCCGTTCCAGGGTGGGGGCGTCCAGGGCGTCGCCCGGGGAGGCCGCGCCGGGGGCGGCGTCGTTCATCAGCAGGCGCACGGCCACACCGCCACGTAGTACATGACCCCGAACGGGTCGTCGGCGTAGAGCACCCGCGGCCGCACCGGGCCGCCGCGGTCGGCGTCGGTGGCGGTGGCGGTGGCGTCAGAGGCGGTGGCGTCGGCGGCGAGCGCGTGCGCGTGCGCCATGACCTGGAGCGCGGCCCGACCCTGCGCCATCAGCTCGGCGGCCAGGGCCGGGTCCAGCCGGAGGAGGCCCTCCCGGTCGCCCTCGGACAGGCAGCGGCGGACCTCCTCGTCGAAGGCGAAGGCGCGCTCGTCCGGGTACACGAGGGCCCTGTCGCCGCGCCGGGCGCTGCCGTCGCCCAGGACGAGCAGGCCGATCCGCCCGGTGCGACCGGCGACGATCCGCCGCCCCAGTTCCTCCGCCTCGGCGGCGGAGGCGTCCCAGGCCACGCTGAGCATCTCCACGCGCCCGCGGTAGCCGACGGTGTCGAGCAGCCTTCGGGCCACGCCCAGGCTCGGCGGCAGGGTCCGCTCCCGGGGCACCCGCTCCCCCGTTCCGCCGAACTCGCGGACCGGCGCGAGCGCCTCGGTGTGCTCTCCGGAGGCGTCGTGCCCGCCGACGACCACGAGGACGTCCGGTTCGGCCGCGGCCAGGGCCTCCACCGCCGACGCGCACTCCTGGCGCAGTTCGGCGAGCGGGTCCAGACCGCCGCCGAGTTCGCGCAGGAGCAGCGGCGGGTGCGGACAGACGGCGGTTGCGACGATCACGCTTTCCTCCCTCACACCAGTCCCCGGACGGCCCGCGCGGGGGGACGGACCCCGCGGATGCTGGCGACCATGTCCAGCGTCTGCCGCGTCTGGGCCACCTCGTGCACGCGGTAGACCTGCGCCCCGTGCCAGGCGCACACGGCGGTCGCGGCGAGCGTGCCGGTCAGGCGCTCGCCGACGGGCAGGTCCAGGGTCTCGCCGACGAAGTTCTTGTTCGACAGCGACACCAGGACCGGTCGGCCGGTGGCGGTCATCTCGTCCAGGCGCCGGGTCAGCTCCAGCGAGTGCCAGGTGTTCTTGCCGAAGTCGTGCGCGGGGTCGATGATCGCCGACGCCGGGTGCACGCCGAGGGAGACCGCGCGCTCGGCCAGGGCGACCGTGTCCTCGACGGCCGAGCGCACCACGTCCTCGTAGCGCGTGCGGTGCGGCGGGGTGCGCGGGGCCACGCCGCCGGTGTGGGTGCACACCAGGGCGGCGTCGAACTCGGCGGCGACCTCGGCCAGCTCCGGGTCGTACCCGCCCCAGGCGTCGTTGAGCAGGTCCGCGCCCGCCTCGCACACCGCCCGGCCCACGGACGCGCGCCAGGTGTCCACGCTGATCACCAGCTGGGGGAACTCGGCGCGGACGGCGGCCACGAAGTCGACCACGCGGCGCTTCTCCTCGTCGGCGTCGACCGGCTGGCCGTAGCCCGCCGTGACGCCGCCGATGTCCACGATGTCGGCGCCCTCGGCCACGACCCTGCGCACGCGTTCGAGGGCGGGACCGTCGTCCCAGGTGGCACCGTTGTCGTAGAAGGAGTCGGGGGTGCGGTTGACGATCGCCATGACCAGCGTCGTGCCCGCGTCGTACTCCCGACCGCGCAGTCTCAGCACCGGCCGCTCACTTCTCTCTGTCTCCCTGTCGGCGTCGGACCGGCCGCTCGACCGGCGGGGCGAGGGCGGCGGCGGTCGCCGGTGTCCGCACCGGCTCCCGCGCACGGGACCTCCCCCAGCGGCCAACACTAGGGCACGTCCGTCCGCGGGGGTCCGGCGACGCGTTCTTGCCCGCGCGGTGTGCGCACGGCTCCGGCGGGCGCGGCTCTCCCCGCCGACAGCGCGTTCGGGCGATGGCCGTTTACGGCCACGGGCGGAAAAGGAGGTGCCGTCCGGGTTACCGTCGCCCCAGGTGTGTCCCCCGAGGAGGATGAGCGCTCGCGATGGGCGAAAACGAGGAGAAGAAATCCGGCGAACAGCCGCCGGGCCCCCTGCGGCCGCCCCCGTCTCCGCCGCCGCTCTCTCCCCCGCGCCCACTTGCGCCCCCGCACTCACCTTCGCATCCGCGTGACCTTCCTTCCCGTGCCCTGCCCACGCAACGCCCGCTTCCGCCCCCGCGTCCGCTTCCGCCGAGGGGGAGTCCGTCACCCCCGCCTCCACGCAGGCCCCGACGCGGGTCCCAGGCCCCGCCTCCCCGGGGACCGCGCGGACGGCGGCGGGAGCGGCCCGGACCGGACAGGCCCTCGTTCTTCGGCATCCTGGAGCAGCGGTACTTCCCCGAGGGCCGGGGCGCGTCGCGGCGGACGCGTCTGGGCGTGTGGGCGGTCGCTCTCGTGCTGTTGGCCGCGGTCAGTCTGGGCGGCTACGCGGCGGCCTACGCCTACGACCTGTGGTCCACCGAGTCGCTGGTCCGCGAGCAGCGGGCGGCCGAGGTCGAGGTGGACCAGGAGAGGGCGCCGTTCACCAGTTCCGTCACCTACGACACGTCCGTCCCCCACAACTTCAAGATCGTCCTGGACCGGCCCCTGACGGCGCGGGAGGCGGAGACGCTCCAGGCCACCCCGTCCGAGGACGTGTGGGACCTCCTCCAGCCCCTGGGCGGGCGGTTGGTCCGTTACGGCAGCAGCCTGAACACGGAGTCGCCGGACGCATGGGACTGGCACAGGTCGGGAGGCGACCTGCCCGACGCGACCGTGTTCACCATGAACCTGCTGTCCACGCGCACCTCCCAGCTGAGCATCGTGGACATGACCCCCGTCAACGTCTCCTGCTCGGAGCCGACGGCCGTCACCGTCGTGGAGTTCCCGCCGCAGGGCGAGGCGGCGTATCCGGGCGTGATCGTGGACCTGGCCGAGGACGACCCGGAGCTGTACATCTCGGATGAGGGGCCCGATCAGGGGCAGCGGTACTTCAGCCGCAGGCGGATCGACCTCGGCGGCGGGCTGGACCCGGGCGGGCTGCGGGTGGAGGCCCTGGTGGGCGACCGGTCCTGCGAGTGGGAGATCCGGGCGCGCTACACCGACGCCCGGGAGAACACCGACGAGGTCGTCCTCCGCGACGGCGACCAGCCCTTCTTCGCCGAGGCGCTGCCCGCGCGGCCCCAGCAGTACTGGATGGCGGGTGCCCTGTTCGCCCACCCCGACGGAAGCTCCTTCATGCCGTGCCACGAGATGCGGAGCGAGCCCGTCTGCGCGGACAGTCTGGGGAGCACGAGCTAGCCCACGCCCTTCACCACCGCAGGTCAGGGCCACTCGCGTCACACCAGCACCGCTTCCGGCCAGCCCACCAGGAGCTCCCCGGACCGGTCAGAGCCACACGGGCCGAACCGGCTCCGGTGGAATCCGGTCAGCCCCGGTCGGTCCGGGTCGGCTCGGACTGGCCCCGGTCGGCTCCGGTCGGCTCGGGTCGGCTCCGGTCGGCTCCGAGATCCCGCGCCATCGGGAGTTCCGCTCTTCTCTGACACTCGATTACGTGTTACCTTTATCAGGATGTCAGAGTTCAACAATCCACCGGTTCCGGCCGACCTCGTGAGCGCGGCGGTCCGCGCCTCGGAGAGCCTCGGAAAGGACGTGGCCGACGTGTCCCTGATCGCCATCGCGGAGGAGGCGGGAGTCTCCCGCAGCACCCTCCTGCGCCGTGTGGGGGGCTCGCGCCAGGCCCTGGACGAGGCGGTGCGCGCCTCGGGCGTGGACCCGGGCGGGCAGCGCCCCGTCCGGGAGCGCGCGGTCGAGGCCGCGGGCGGCATCATCAGCGAACAGGGCCTAGCCGCGGCGACGCTGGAGGCGGTCGCCGCCTCCGCCGGGTGCTCGGTGCACAGCCTCTACGCGGCCCTCGGCGGCCGGGATGAGCTGCTGCGCGCGGTCTTCGAGCGCTACAGCCCCATCCTGGACCTGGAGACGGTCCTCACCGGCACGACGGAGGGACTGGACGCGCAGGTCCGGGCGGTCTACCGGCTGATGGGCGACGCCTTCAGCCGCGAACCCCGGGTGCTGCCCGCCATGCTCGCCGACGTGTTCACCCGCCCCGAGGGCCCCACCTCCGACCTGCTCGTCCGGCTCTTCTTCCCCCGCATGCTGGCCGGGCTGGGCGGATGGCTGGCCGGGGAGGTGGCCGCGGGCCGGATCCGCGCCCTGCCGGTCCCCCTGCTCACCCAGCAGATGCTCAGTCCGATCGCCGTGCACTGCATGCTGCGCCCGGCGCTGGACAGAGTGGAGGGCGTGGAGTTCCCCGAGGTCGAGGAGGTCGGCGCGGTGTTCGCCGAGTCCTTCCTGCGTGCCTTCGCGACCGACCCGAACGGCGGGGAGCCCGCACCGGCCCGCCGCCCGACATCCGGCGCGGGGCCCGGAGGCACGGTCCCCGGCCAGGACACCCCGAACGCATCACCGGAATCGCCATGAGTGAGCGGAGTTGCCATGAGTGAACGCACGAGCGAGCGTACGACCTGCGTGGTTGTCGGCGGCGGCCCCGCCGGAATGGTGCTGGGCCTGCTGCTGGCCCGGGCCGGTGTGGAGGTCACCGTGCTGGAGAAGCACGCCGACTTCCTGCGGGACTTCCGCGGGGACACCGTGCACCCCTCCACCCTGGAACTGCTGGAGGAACTGGGCCTGTACGAGCGCTTCGCCCGGCTGCCGCAGAGCAGGCTGGACGAGGCGGCCTTCCCCCTGGGCGGGGCCGCAGCGTGACCATCGCCGACTTCCGCAGGCTGCGGGGGCTCGCCCACCCCTACATCGCGATGGTCCCGCAGTGGGACTTCCTCAACCTCATCGCCGAGGCGGGAAGCGAGGAGCCGACCTTCACGCTGCGGATGGACACCGAGGTGACGGGGCTGTTGCGCGAGTCCGGCCGGGTAGCGGGCGTGCGCTATCGGAGCCTCGACGGCGACGGGGAGATCCGCGCCGACCTGACGGTGGCCTGCGACGGGCGGTGGTCGCTCGTCCGCCGCGCGTCGGGCCTGGTGCCACGGGAGTTCCCGGTGGGGATCGACGCGTGGTGGTTCCGCCTGCCCCGCGAGGCGGTGGACCGCGCGACCCTGACCCCGCGCGCGGGCCTGGGCAGGTTCGCCCTGGTCATCCCGCGCGAGGGCTACCTCCAGATCGCCTACATCGGGCGCAAGGGCGCCGACCCCGAGCTGCGCGCACGCGGGATCGGGGCCTTCCGGCGCGACCTCGCCGAACTCATGCCGGAGCTGGCCGACCGGGTGGGGGCCCTGCGTTCCATGGACGAGGTCAAGCACCTGGACGTGCGGGTCAACCGGCTGCGCCGCTGGCACGTGGAGGGCCTGCTGTGCATCGGCGACGCGGCCCACGCGATGTCACCCGTCGGGGGCGTGGGCATCAACCTCGCCGTACAGGACGCCGTGGCCGCCGCGACGCTGCTGGCCGGGCCGCTGAAGAGGCGCTCGCCCACCTCCCGCGACCTGGCCGCGGTGCGCAGGCGGCGGATCGTGCCGACGGTCGCCGTCCAGACGCTCCAGCGCCTCATGCACCGGGGGCTGGCCGAGCCGATCGTCAGGGGTGAGCGGCAGGGCCCGCCCAGGCCCGTGCTGGCGGCCCTGGACCGCGCGCCCTGGCTGTCGTTCGTGCCCGCCTACCTCATCGGCAAGGGCCTGCGCCCCGAGCACATACCGGGCTTCGCCCGCCGCGGCCCCGCACGGGCGGCCCGGTAGGGGCGGCGGGGGCCACCCCCTCCGCCGCCGCAGGTCAGAACCCTGGTGTCACAGCGCACCGGGAACCGGGGGTCAGGACAGGTCGGGGACGCGCTCGCCGACCGGGACCGGCCCCGGGGCGGTACCGGAGCCGAAGGGGCTGCCGCCCAGTTCCTCGCGGTGGTGGGGGGTGAGCCAGCCGCGCGGATCGGGTCCGGCGGCGATGATCCGCGTCGGGTTGATTCCCGTGTGGACCCAGTAGTAGTGGATCCGGACGTGGTCGAGGTCCGTGGTGTCGCCGAACCCCGGCGTCTGGAACAGGTCGCGGGCGTAGGCCCACAGCGCCGGGTACTCCGACAGCTTGCGGATGTTGCACTTGAAGTGGCCGTGGTAGGCGGCGTCGAAGCGCACCAGGGTCGGGAAGAGCTTGATGTCGGCCTCGGTGACGGAGTCCCCGACCAGGTAGCGCCGACCGGTGAGGCGCTCCTCCAGCGCGTCGAGCCTGGCGAAGACGGCGGCGACCGCGGCGTCGTAGCGCCTCTGGTCCGGGGCGAACCCGGCCCGGTACACGCCGTTGTTGAGGTCGGTGTAGACCTCCCGGGACAGGGCGTCGATCTCGTCGCGCAGCGCGGACGGGTACAGGTCCGGGGCGCCGTCCCTGACCAGCCCGTCCCACTCGGTGTCCATGTCCCGGACCAGCTGGTCGAAGTCGTTGGTCACCAGGTGGCCGCTCTCCACGTCGACCAGGCCGGGGACGCTGACCCCGCCGTCGTAGCCGGGATCGCGCGCCAGGTAGGCCTCGCGCAGGGCGTGGATGCCCAGGACGGGGTCCCTGTCGCCGGGGCTGCCGGTCTCCTCGGTGAACACCCAGTGCGGGTCGCCCTCGATGATCTCCTGGCGGGGATCGGTGACGGCCAGGGAGACGGCCTGTTCCAGGCCCATGAGCCTGCGGGTGATGACGACCCGGTGCGCCCAGGGGCAGGCGCGGCTGACGACCAGGCGGTAGCGGCCGGGCTCGGCGCGGCGGCCGAAGCGGCCGTCGGCGGTGACCCGGTCGGCGAAGGCCGCCGGGTCGCGGGTGATCTCCTCGGTGGGAATCCGGTTGGCCCTCATCTGCGGCCCTCTCGTCACGCTGGCGGGACGCGGCCGGAGCCGCGCACACTGTCCGTGCAGTGTACGAAGCCGACTCCGGCCGTCCGCGTTACGACACCTGGGGGCGGGGGTGGGACCTGGGTCAGGAGTTGTCCCGGGGACGCCAGGTCCTTCCGCGGCCCGCCTTCTTGGGCTTGCGGAGCAGGGGCCGGGAGGACTGGGCCTCGTCCGACTTCCCGCCCTCGGCGTCCGGCACGGGGTGCTCGGCGACGGCTCCGGCAGGGGCGGTGGCGTTCCTGCGTTCCGCCCTGCTCCTCCTCTCCAGGCGCTCCGCGCGGCTGGTGGGGCCGTCGGAACGGTCCGCCCCGGACTTCGCCGCGCTCTGGGCGCGGGCCCGCTCGGGGCGCGCGGGCTGGTCTGGGCGTGCGGGCTGCTCGGGCCGTCCCACCGGAGCGGACGGGGCGGACGGAGCGGACGGGGTGGACGGAGCGGCCGGGGTGGACGCGGCGGCCGGGGTGGACGGGGTCTCGTTCGGCTTCGGAAGACGGGAGCGCACGGCACGCTTGGCGGCCTTGCGGACGGGGACGGCCTCCTCTTCCTCGGAGGTCCGCTCCTGCTGGGGAGGCACCGTGCGCGCCTGCTGGGACGGGCGTTCCGCACGGGCGGGAGAGGCGACCACCGACGGAACCGTGCCCGTGCTCGGACGTCCGGGTGCGGGCCTCGCGGGGGCGGGCTCGGGCTCACGCTGCTCGGGCTCGGGGCGCTCGGCGGCGGGTCTCGCGGGAGCGGTCTCCTCCGGCTGCTCCGTCTGCGCCGGGGCGGTGACCTGAGCGGACTCGCCCTTCCGGAACGGGGACTGCTCGGGTGCGGTCTCCTCGGACGCACGCTGTTCCTGGGTCGCGGACGGCGCTGGCGCGGACAGCTCGGAGGCGTACCGCTCGGCGGAGGGCCGTTCGGACGCGGCCGCCACGGGGGCGCCTTTCTCCTGGGCGCGCCGCTCCGGCGCACGCTGCTCGGACACGGGCCCCTCGGTGGCCGCCTTCCCCGGAGCGGGTTCGGAGGCGGCGGGCCGCGCGGACTCGGACGGTTCTGTCACGGCCTCCCGGGACTCCGGCTCCTCGGGAGCCGTCTGCGCAGCGGCGGAGGGCTCGGGCTTCGCCTCCTCGGCGGCGGGCGGCCCGACCACGGCCTCCCCGGATTCCGACTCCTCGGGAACGGGCTGCGCGGACGAGGACGCCTGCGTCGCGGTCTCCTCGACCGCGGACCGCTCGGCGACGGAGCGGTCCGACCGGACGTCCGACCACGCGGGGGTCTCCGGCACGGCCCCGGACCGCGCCGTGTCGGTCAGCTCGGCCTCGGACCACACGGCACCGGCCCGCTCGGGTACGTACGGCGCGGCGTCGGCCAGCTCAGGTGCGGCCAACTCGGCCTCGGGCTGCGCGGTGTCGGCCTTCCTGGCCGTGCGCGCGTCGGTCTCCCAGAAGTCGGTGTTCCAGACGTCGGCGTCCCAGAAGCCCTCCTCCGAGGCATCGGCCTCCCGAGCCCTCTTGGTTCCCCTGGTCCTCTTGGCCTTCGCGACCGTCTCGGCCTTCTGCTCCTTCTCCTCGCTCACAGCCGTTTCAACCGACTCGGTCGACTCAACCAACTCGGTCGACTCAGCCGCCTCCATCGCTTCGTTCGTCTCCACCGCCTCCGCCGTCTCAGCGGCAGCCTGCTCCCCCAGGGCACCGAGGAACGGTTCCGCGAAGGAACCGGCCTCCTCCGACGCGCCCTCCGGGACGGCCTCCCTGTTCGACACCCGGTCGGCGTTCTCCTCCAGGGCGGGCGAGGAGTGGCGGTAGGCGCGGACGGCGTCCATGACCTCCTCGGCGGTCGCACCTGGCCAGGAGCAGTGGAAGACCGGGTTGAGCGGAGGACTGGTCTCGGTGATGAGGCCGTCCTCCTCGATCACGCAGCTGCCGCCGAGCGGCCAGCGGCCCAGGATCACGGCCGTGATGCCCTGCTGCTGCCCGTGCAGCAGCAGACCCGACAGCGCCGTCTCGTGCTCGGAGGTGGGCGAGGTCACCAGGGCCAGGGGCGTGTGCGGTCGCTCTCCCTGCTCCTCGGCGATCTGGTGCAGCTCGCGCTGGAGGAGCGTCAGGGCCTCCTCCATCGTGCCGACCATCCGCACGGGTTCGCAGGGGTGCGCGCGCAGCAGGTCGCGGCCCCGGTCGCCCACCAGGCGGGAGGCGTCGGTCTCGGTGAGCAGCACGCGCACGGCGTCGTCGTCGAGGCGGTCGAGCGCGTTGACGATGAGGCGCCGGGCGGCCCCGGCCGCGCCCGGACCGGTGATGCCGAGGCCGGGGACGTGGTCGAGTTCCACCGTCACCCGGTCGTCGATGTCGTCCCCGGGGGTGGGCCGGGGCGGCGGGGCGGTCAGGGCCAGGCGACGGGGCGCCCTCGACAGACGGGGCAGGCTCAGGCTGACGCCGGGCACGCGGACGCCCCGCTTGCCCAGCAGGTATCCCCCGGCCAGGCCCGCGAACGCCACCGCTCCGGTGACGGCGCCGTCGGGGATCTCCACGACCAGCACGTTCTCGCCGTCCTCGGCGGCTTCGGCAGCGGCGGCGGCAGCGGCCTCCACCGGCTCGGTTGTCTCGTCGGCGGCAGCGGACTCGTCGGCTCCGGCCCCGGCAGCGGGGGCCTCGGCCTCGGCGGCCATCACACGCGACTGGAGGGAGGTCGGCTGCGGGACGACGGTGTAGGTGACCTCGGCCCTGCGCTGGGCGGCGGCGCCGCCCTCACGGGGCTGCTCGGAGCCGACACCGTCCACCGTCATCTCCGGGGCGTCCTCGCCCAGGACCTCGTCGAGGTGGTCGGCGACCGCCTGGGCCCGGCGCTCGGACAGCTCCTGGTTGGTCTGGACGGTCCCGCTGGGGTCGGTGTGACCGGTGATGCGCACGGGCGTTTCGGCGTCGCCGTAGGAGTCGATCATGTCCGCGATCGGCGCGAGGTCGTCGCGCATCTGCTCGGTGAGCTCGGCCGAGCCGACACCGAAGCCGGAGACGGTGCGCACCCGCTCGACGGGCTGCGCGGACGGGGCCTCCTCGGGGGCGGGGGCCGCGTCGGCGTCCTGCTCCCCGTCCGCCTCCCGGTCCTCCTGGGTGGTGACGGTGTCGGCGAACGCGGTGGCCGGGGCGACCGCCACGGTTCCCACGGCGGCGGCCGCCACCACCTGGAGCGGTCCCAGGGGGCGCAGCCTGCGGGGCATGCCGCGCAGGCGGGCGAAGGTCTCCACGACCAGTCCCGCCGCGTACAGGCCCCACAGGACCCACAGCACGGTGATCAGCAGGGCGGTGAACACACCCGGCGGCAGACGCCAGCCGCGCAGGTGCGCCGCGGCCACGGCCCAGGAGTCCGGCAGTTCCGGCCAGGGCAGATGCGACAGGAGCAGGTAGGGGATGCCGAGCAGGATCGCCGCTGCGAGCAGGAGGGCGCTCAGCCGTCGGATCTGGGTCATGTCCGCCTCACTGGAGCTAGGGAGTCGGCTGGGTGTGGGGACGTGCGGTGGCCGTGGCGTCGACGGTGGTCGAGCCCATCGGTAGGAGGGTGAAGGAGTAGTCCACCGAGCAGGTCACGGTCACGGTGTCGCCGCTGACCGCGACCGTCCCGGTGGCACCGGCGGCGCTGAGGAAGGACTGCGCGGCGGCGGAGGCCGCCGAGGGGTCGAGGGCGACCTCGCTCGTGCCCTCGCGGTAGGAGGCCCAGTCGAGCTGTTGGACGCCCGCCCGAGCGGCCTCCTGGGCCAGGGTGGCGGCCTCGTTGCGGGCGCGCAGCACTCCGCCGCCGTCGGTGACCAGGCCCAGGCACAGGATGAAGGCCGAGGCCAGGATGGCGACGAACGCCGTGGTCTGGCCCCTGTCGTCCGTGCGTCTCACGACTGCCCCCTGAACGTGTCGACGACGACCGTGGCGTCCCCGGTGATCGTCAGGGTTCCGGGGACGCCCAGTCCGGTCAGGCCGCTCAGCCCGACGCGGCACTCGACCACGGCGGTGACCGCCCCTCCGGGGGTCAGTCCGCCGTGGTCGAGGGTGACGGAGTGGTCGCCGCAGACCAGGCCGTTCTCAGCGAGGGAGCTCGCGGCGGTGCCCGAGGCGGCAGCCTCGGCGGCGGCAACGCTGCGTTCGAGGGAGGCCGCCCGGGCGGCGGAGTGCGCCACCTGGTCGGCGGTGGAGTTGGCGTCCGCCACCCTCCCGGCGAGCACCATGAGAAGTGCGAACGCCAGGAGGGCGGGGGTGAGGAGTACCAGTTCCACCGAGGCCGAGCCACGGTCTCCCTGAGCCGCTTCGGCGGGCTGTCGAGGACTCACGGGGCGGCCTCCGCAGGAACGAAACGCTCCACGGGTGCGGTGACCTCGTGGCCCACCGGCCAGCTGAGGCCGGGGATGATGCTGGGCACCTCGGCGTCCACCACCACGCGTACCTCCTCCGCACTGCGGTTGACGGACACGTCGAGGCCGGAGAGGAAAGAACTTCCCCCTCCCTCGGCCACCGACGTGCCGCCGCCCGCGGTGCGCGACTGCTCCGCGGTTCTGCGGGCGACGTCGGCGACGACGTGGTCACCGTGCATCCACAGGGCCGTCTGGACGACGAGCAAGACCAAGAGCAACAGCACGGGTGCGGCCACGGCCAACTCTGCGCTGCCACGATCGTCCCGGCGAGGACGATCCGTCACTCCGCGAGAATGCCGTCGATGCGGCTGTTGACAGCCGTGCCGATGGCAATGGTCGCCGTAAGGGCGAGGCCCACAAGCACCGCAGTGATGATGACCGTCTCGGTCGAGTAGCCGTCGTCCCTGCGGCTGAACAGCAGGGAGCTGAGGTAGGCGGTGATGCGCTGCATCAGGGGTCTCCAGGGTGGGTCGGATTCTCATGCGCTGAACAGGATGTGACTCATCGCTGGGTAGCCCAGCAGGGCCAGGAAACCAACGAAGAGCAGGACCACTGGCAGGCTCATCCGCTCGGTGGCGGACTGTGCCTCGGCGTCCATCTCGGACAGGAACTGGGTACGCAATGTCTTGGCTTTGGAGGCCAGGGAACTGCGGATACGCGCGCCGTCGGCCCCGGCGAGCTGGAGGCTCGCCGAAAGTTCGGCGAACTCGGGGGTGTCGTAACGCTCGCCGAGTTCGCGCAACGCGATCCAGGGTGGCTGGCGCATGAGCACGGCCTCACGCAGACTTTCCCGAATACGGGCCATAGCCCATCCGTTGCCCGCCGCTCCCGCGTCGGCGAGAGCGCCGTTGACGCCCGCTCCTCCGGCCAGGGACACCACGACCAGGTCGGCGAAACTCGCTAGGGCGTGGCGCATCCGCTTCCGGCGTTTGTTGGCCTCATCACGCAGAGACAGGTCTGGGGCGGACCAAGTACCGAGGGCGAACAGCACCCACATGACCACGGCCACGGTGGCGGACGGCAGAATCCCGACCAAGGAGAGCATTCCACCCAACAGTGGGGGAAAAGCCAGTCCCAGCACCAGAGCAGCGAACTTCTCAGCGAGGTAGGAGGCCGGTTCGCGCTCACATACCCGCAGGTTGCGCCGTGTGCGGGGGCCCGGCATCCCGAAGCCTTCCAGAAGAGGAGCACCGAACTTTCCCAGGCGCGTCAGTACCCCGGTGTCAGGACCTGTGACCATGACGGGCCTGGGAGGAGGCGGAGCAGCCAGGCGTTCGGCGAGCGTAGGTCGGGCCCAACGGGCGGCGAAGAGCGCCCACAGAGCGAGTCCGAGTGCGGCACCCGCAAGGGCTGCGGCCAGGGCGGGGGTCATCGGGCGGCCTCCGAGGTACGGGCGGGGGAAGGCTCAGGGGCGAGCACCCGCGGCCCCAAGTCGAAACGGGACATGCGGGACAACCAGACCAGTGCCGCAGCCCACAAACCACCGATACCCGCGAGTACCACCTGCCCGACGAAGCCGTCGAACGGTTCCAGGTAGTCGGGGTTGGTTACCAGTAGGAACGCGGCCATACCCACTGTCGTACCGACGATGATCCGGGTGGAGGTGCGCAACCGCGCACGACTCGCCGCCACGCGCACGAGCATCGCCGCCTGTTCCCGAGCGGCCTCGGACAAGGTTCCCAGCAGAGTGCCCAGGTCGGTGGCGTGCCGGGTTGCCGCAGTGGTCAGAGCAGCGGCCACCAGATCAGCGGTGGGGTTGTCCACCTCGTCAGCGAAGGCCCGCAAAGCCCCCTGCGTGGGCTGACCGGCCCGCAGACGCTCCGCCAGATGAGCAACGGCGTCCCGCACCGGCTCGGGCGCGATGGGCACCGTGGCGGCGACCGCCTGGTGCAGACCGGCGGCACCGGCCATCAGGTCGCGCAGCATCTCGGTCCAGGCCGCGACGGCCTCGACCCCCGCCACCTGTTTCTCGTGACCGCGGTCGGGCCCCAGCACTGCCGGGCCCCACCAGCAGCCAGCGGCGGCGAGCACACCGGCCACCGGCCATCCGGTGACGAACCAGACGAGCAGGCCGCCGACGATCGCCGCGACCAACCGCAGCGGTCGTTGCTGACCGAACAGAAGCGCCCGCCACTGCGGAACCCGTGAGGTACGCGAACCACCACCGGACGCGGCCAGCGACGCCAGGGCCAGCCACAGCCCCGCACCGAGCAGAACGCCAGCGGCGGCGACAAGAAGCACAGGGGTCGTCACCGCGCCCACCCCACCGTCTCCGGGCTCAGCATCGCGGGGTCGAACCCGGCCTCGGCCAGGGCGTCGAGCGTGTTGGGGCTGGGCGGCGCCGCGGGCAGGATCCCGTTGCGGTCGCGCCGGTAGACCTCGTTGGACACCACGCTCTGCCCCTCGGCGCCCACCACCTCGCGCACGCTCGTGACCATGCGCCCGCCCGTGGGCAGCGCCGACACGTGCACGACCAGGTGCACGGCGGCGGCCACCAGGGACGCGGTGGCGTCCAGGGGCAGGCGCTCGGCGGACTGGGCGGCGTAGGCGCCCAGCTTGGTGAAGGCGCCCGCGGAGTTCGCGGCGTGCAGGGTCGTGAGGCTGCCGTCGTTGCCCTGGCTCATGGCGTTGAGCAGCGGGACGGTCTCGTGTCCGCGCGTCTCACCGACGATGACCCGGTCGGGCGACATGCGCAGGGCCGTGCGCACCAGGTCGGCGATGGTGATCTCGCCGACGCCCTCGACGTTGGCCGGTCGGGCCTGGAGGGCGACGCAGTCGGGGTGGGCGTCGCGGTCGCGGTCCAGCCCCAGTTCGAAGACGTCCTCGATGGTGACGAGGCGTTCGTCGACGGGGATCTCGGCGGCCAGGGCGCGCAGCAGGGTGGTCTTGCCCGCGCCGGTGCCGCCGGTGATGACCATGTTGCGGCGGGAGCGCACCCCCGCGCGCAGCAGGGCGACCAGGGTGTCGTCGATCGTGCCCAGTTCGTGGAGCTGACCCAGGGTGGTGCGGCCGTAGCGGTGGCGTCGGATGGACACCGAGGGCTGCCGGGCGACCTCCATGACGGCGTTGAGGCGCTCGCCGCCGGGCAGCTGCATGTCGAGGATGGGCGCCCCCGGGTCGAAGCGACGCTCCCCCGTGGCCGACTCCGACGCCAGGCGCCGGACCAGGGCGACGACCTCCTCGGGGTCGTCGAAGAGGGAGTCGTGCCGCTCGCGGCTGCCGTCGGCGCGGCGCACCCACACGTGCACGCCGTTGATGTTGATGTTCTCGATCCCGGGGTCGTCCAGGAGGGGCTGGAGGGGGCCGAGCCCGCACACCCGGGCCAGGGCGCCCGCGGCGACGGAGGCCTCGGTCGTGGCGTCGAGCACCTGCCTGCCCTCGGACAGGGCGCGGCTCGCGTCCTCGTCGAGGATCTGGGCGATGACGCGTTCGGCGCGGGCGCGGTACTCCTCGGGCGTGTCCTCGGGTTGGCCGCGGGTCTCCTCGCTGAGCCGCCGGGTGGCCTCGGTGACGGTCCGCTCCACGCGGTCGGCCACGGTGCGGGTCCGGTCGGTGTCCAGGAAGTAGC
Source organism: Nocardiopsis synnemataformans (assembly GCF_965343085.1). Lineage (NCBI taxonomy): Bacteria > Bacillati > Actinomycetota > Actinomycetes > Streptosporangiales > Nocardiopsidaceae > Nocardiopsis > Nocardiopsis synnemataformans. The sequence goes on from NZ_CBDRFA010000005.1 coordinate 176,840, forward strand.
CGTCGGTGATGTCGTATCCGACGTCGTGTCCGCTGCTCATGCGTGGACTCCCGTCGCCTGGGGCGCGGGCGCCGGGGCTTCGGCCTCATCGGCCTGGTCAGCGGGACGAAAGTCCTCGGCGAGATCCTTCGCCAGGCGCGCCGCCGCCTTGAGCAGGGGCCTGCGCTGCGGCTTGCGCGGGTTGGCCTCCCCGCGCAGGAAGGCCACGGAGCGCGCGTCGGCGGGGAGCCGCCCCCACACACCCGGGCCTAGGGCGCCCTCGATCTCGCGGACGCTCCCGGTGCCGCCGACGACGACGGTGCGCAGGCGCGGCAGGCTGCGGGTCAGGGCCTCGGAGGCCTCCTTGGCCCGGCGCAGCTGCGCCAGGTCGTCGGCGACGAGCAGCAGGGCCTCGTCGGCCCACGTGGCCAGTGCGGCGGCGGCCGCGCCGGGGGTCAGGCGGCCCAGGTCCAGGACGACCGCGGGCCCGTCGGCGGAGACGAGCACGCCGGGGTTCTGGGAGAGCAGGCGCACCGCGCCCTCGGCGCGGTCGGCGGTGACGGGCGCGTGGCACACGGACAGCCCTCCGGGGAGGACCTGCGTGTGCGCGCCCAGATCGGCGGAGGCTCCGCCGTGCCGGGCGGCGGCGGCCAGACCGGTCAGGCCGGGGTCCGGCTGGAGGCGGCGCCAGGTGGCCACGTCGCCGCCGGAGGCGTCGGTCTCCACCAGGACGGCCCCGGCCTCGCCGGGCCAGACCGCGGCCAGCGCCATGGCCGCGCAGGTGACGCCGGGTGCTCCGCCCAGGGAGAAGAGCGCCACGGTCCGGGGCATCACGCGCCTCCCCGGGGGTTGACCTGGACGACGCTGACGCGTTCGACGGCGGCGGCCGAGGCGATGGCGGCGGCGTCGGCGGAGGACGCGACGAGTTCGAGTTCCACCGAGCCGTCCTCGGCCGCGGAGGGCTGGACGTCCCGCACGAGCGCGCGGTAGGCCTCGACACCGCCGCCGGTGGCGCCCTCCTCGGGGTGGACCACCACGGAGACCGCGGCGCCGGGGCCGATCGAGGCGGGGAAGCGGCCCACGCGCAGGGCCACGCCGAGCACGGCGCGGTCGCGCTCGGGGAAGGCCGCCTCGGCCCCCAGGGCCGCCTCGGGGAGGAGGCCGCCCTCGGTGACGGGCACGGTGAGGGTCTGGCCGACGGTCGCCTCCAGGCGCTCTTCGCCGACGAAGGAGACCCCGTCTGCGACGGAGATCCGCGCGACCCGCAGGTCCTCCGCGGCCACCACGTGGCCCGCGGGCAGGTCGCCGTCGGCGACGAGCACCCCCTGCCGGTCGTCCATCTGCTCAAGGGCCACAACGCCGCTCAGACCGCCCGCGGTCATCATGCCCAGGGCCAGGACCAGCCACCGCCAGCGGCGGGGTCCGCTGCCCAGGAGCCGCACCGGAGGGGTCTCCCCCTGCCGCGGAGAGGCCGCGGGAGCCGGTGCCGTCTTCGTGTCCACCACGTCTGTCGTCTTCTTTCGCTGTTAGCGGTTGCCTGTGCCGGTGACCAGGCCCTGGGATTCGGCCACCTGGAGTTCGACCTGCGAGGTCGTGCTGAGCGGGTCGAACTCGCCCGTCGCGCCCTCGGCGAACTCGCCCTCGGTGATCTCCCAGCCCACGTTCCATCCGACCTGGACGGTGACGGGGTAGGAGCCGCCGGGCTGGCCGTCGGAGGGCAGGGTGTAGACGTGCCCGCAGTCGGGGGAGGCCGATTCGGGGTCGTGCACGGCCGGGTCGAAGGGGGTTCCGGGGCCCTCGCAGCGGATCTGCGTGCCGTCGCCCAGGGTCCAGACGGTGGAGACGGGGTTGGCGGTGACCGTGAAGGAGGAGTCCCGGAGTTCGGCGGAGGCCTCGGTGACCTCCCAGTCCTGGGACTCCACCCACAACCACACGGGGGTGTTGACCAGGACCAGGGAGTCGCTGCCCGGGGAGGTCTCGATCCGGGGCGGGGGCAGTTCGAAGGAGGCCATGGCCTCCTGGAGGGCGGTGACCATGTCGGTGCCCTCCTCCCCCTCCTCCCCCTCCTGCTCGTAGTCGATGGACTCCCAGTCGATGGCGCCCCAGTCCACCTGGGACCAGTCGATCGCGTCCCAGTCGACGTGGGCGTAGGGGTCGTCCTGGGCTCCGGAGCCGCCGGAGTCCTCCGAGCCGCCGGAACCGCCGGAGCCCTGTTGGCCCGACTGGCTCTGCCACCAGCGCAGCAGGATGGAGCAGCCGTTGCCGCCCGAGCTGCCGCACTCGATCTGGCCGAGGAAGGAGCCGTCGTCGGCGTGCGCGGGGGTGGCGGCTCCGGCCGCCAGCAGGGTCAGTACCGCGGCGGTGGCCGCGGGTCGTACGAGTCTCAGCATGATCCCGCTTCCCAGATCCTGAGGTCGGACACGCGCCAGGCGAGTCCGTCGTGAATGAGTGTGGCCTCGACGAGGCGCGGGCCCTGCCCTGGGGAGGAGCCCATGCCGAGGTTCCAGCCGGAGTCGTCGAGGCAGTCGTCAACCGTCGCGCTGTCGGGTCCCTCGACAGCGGCGACAGGGTCGAGGACGGGTTCGCCGGCGACCTCCCCACCGGAGGCGCGGGCCCCCTCCAGGGCCGCGCTCATGAGGGCGTACGCGCCGCCCACGGCGTAGTCCTGGAGTTCGGAGGGAACCTCGCCGCCCTCGTGGGAGGCGGCCACGACCGTGTCCCACATGCCGGTGTAGGCGGCGAGCGCCGCGGCCTCCTCGTCGCTGGACGGGGCGGCCGGGGGACTCGGTGCCGCCCCCGCCTCGGAGACCGCGTCCTCGGAGCCTGCGTTCTCGGAGGATGAGCAGCCCGCCGCCAGGGCGAGGACCGCGCAGCATCCCGCGGCCGCGGCGGCGCGTAGGACGGCGCCGTTTCTGCTCGCGGCTGTCGTCATCGGTGCGTTCTCCACTGCCATGGAAGGGGAGGGGTGGTGCAGCATGGCGGAACCGACCCGGTGAGCGGGCCCTTTCCCTTCCGACGAGGGGCGGGGGCGGTCTCCTGCGCCCGGGAGGTCACGGGACCGGACGCGGGGGCCGTTGAGCGGACGGACGGAGGAGGGGGTCCTCCGCCCGGGTTCGGGTCCGCCACGGGCCGGCGTGACCGGAGTCGCGCGGGGCGGAGCCCGAGGACTGACCGAAACCACGTGGTATTGGTTGGGTTTTATCTGTCCTTGCGTGAGCTTATAGAGAAGTCGTCTGCCGTAACAACCCCCCGTTCCCCTTCTGTGACTGTGACCCGGCCGAGCTTCCGGACATCAGCCTCACAGCAACCCGAGAAGACCACGCGCCCGCAGCCCTCCGCCAAACACACGCAAAACAACATCTGAACGACACGACGGTCGGGGCAGGTTTCCCCGCCCCCGCCCCGCGGGGGGCCGGAGACGAGGCGGGAGAGGCGCCGCGGTGTGGATCGCGACACACCCGTGGGCGGTCCGGACGCGTCCGGCAGCGAGCGCGTTCGGCGCCGGGCGGGGGTCAGACCACGAGCACGCGCGGGCCGCGTCCGCGCAGCCTCCGGACGTCGTCGGGGTCGGTGCCGGTGTCGGTGATGAGGCAGTCCACCTCGCGCAGCCGCGCGAAGCGGGCGATGCGGTCACCACCGATCCTGGTGTGGTCGGCCAGCAGCACGGTCCTGGCCGAGGCCCGCACCATGGCCTGCCTGGCCATCACCTCCGCGGGGTCGGCACAGGTCAGGCCGCGCTCGGGGGACACACCGTCGGCGACCATGAAGGCCACGTCGACGTGGAGCTGCTCCAACAGGCGCACGGAGGCGAGCGTGGTCCCGGCCGCCGCGCTCACCCGGCCTCCCAACAGGTGCACGGAGAGGTCGCGGCGCGAGGCCAGGCCCAGCGCGGCGGGAACCGAGTTGGTCAGGACGCTCAGCCCGCACCCGGCGGGCAGCAGCCACGCGATCCGCTCCGTCATCGGTCCGGCGTCGAGCATGACCACCCCGTCCTTCGGCAGTTCCGCCAGGGCGGCCCTGGCGATCCGGCCCTCGGCGGCCGAGAGCCGCCCCGTTCCGGACGGTTTCGTCGTGGCACTCACTCCCACTGCGCGCCTGACGACTGTGGTGCCACCACTGAGACCACTCACAAGGTCCTCCGATCCGTCGATGGTCAACCCCTTGTCCGAGAGGGCGACACGCCCCGGTCCGCCGCGCGAATCGGATCGGGTCCTCTGTTTCCTCACGGAGAGAACATCTCGGCCGAAGGGGAACGGTATGCGAATACCCCCACTGTTTGAGGAAAACCGTTGCGAAATGACAACGTGACCGCGCGTGGGGGAGCTCGGAGGAGAGGCCGCCGACCTGCGGAGCGGTGTCTCTGGAAGAGCGGACCGGTGCCGACCCCGAAGGGGATGCCCGCAGCCGGGCCACCTACCACAGTCGCAGGGCACGCAAGGCAACACACACGAACGCGAACGGAAACAGAAGGACAACTACTTCCACATCCGGGTGTACCGGTGCTACCTTCATCCCTTTCGCCGAGCAGCGGGCGGGGAGGAGGAGCAGGTATGCCGTTCGACGAGAACATGAGCGACTCCAGCCGCAAAGCGATCGAGGTCCTCACCGGCATCCCCA